>JBIPND010000050.1:0-10203 GCA_044374015.1 Luteolibacter sp.
CCTCACCGAGTCCCCCGGCCTCGCGCCGGAAGAGGTCGAAACGCTCGTCACCCGCCCGCTGGAAAACGCGCTGTTAGGCGTCGGCGGGCTTGACCGGCTGCGCTCGAATTCCGACGTCGGACTCTCCCTGGTGTTCGTCGAATTCGCCTGGGGCACCGACATTTACAAAGCCCGCCAACTCGTCCAGGAGCGCCTGCAATCGGTCAAACTCCCCGCCGCAGCCCGCCCCGGCATGACGCCGGTCTCCTCGCTGATGGGGGAAATCCTGCTGGTTGGACTGCGCTCGAAAGACGGCGGCATCGCCCCGATGGATCTGCGCACGCTCGCCGAGTGGACGGTCGCCCGCCGCTTGCAGAGCATCCCCGGCGTCGCCGAAGTGCTCGCCATCGGCGGCGGCGTGAAACAAATCCACGTCGAGCCGGACCCGCTCCGCCTGCAAGCGGAAGGCGTTTCGTTAGATGAACTCGAAACCGCTGTTAGCCAATCCGCCGGCAACGCCACCAGCGGTTACCTGCAATCCGGCCCGCGCGAAATCATGGTGCGCAACCTCGCCATGACCGCCGACCCCGCCGACATCGCCGCCGCCGTCATCAAACGCAGCGGCGACCGCCTCGTCACCATCGGCGATGTCGCGTCGGTCCGCTTCGGCGTCGCCACCATGCGCGGTGACGCCGGCATCGCCTTGAAGGACAAGGGCGATACCGTGGAGAGCCCCGGAGTGATCCTCAGCATCGATAAATCCCCCGGCTTCGACACGCTCAAACTCTCCGCGGAAATCGAAAAAGCCCTCGCCGAAATCCGCCCCGGCCTGCCCTCCGGCGTCGAGGCGGAAATCCTTTTCCGCCAGGGCGATTTCATCGAGAGCGCCGTTGGCAACCTCAAGGAAGCGATCCGCGACGGTGCCATCATGGTCACCATCATCCTGTTCCTTTTCCTGCTCAATCTGCGCACCACCTTCATCACTCTAACCGCCATCCCGCTGTCCTTCGCCATCACCCTGCTCACCTTCAAATGGTTCGGCACCAGCGTGAACAGCATGACCCTCGGCGGCATCGCCGTCGCCATCGGCATGGTCGTGGACGACGCGATCGTCGATGTCGAAAACGTCTTCCGCCGCCTGCGCGAAAACGCCTCATTGCCCGAACCGAGGCCGCGCCTGGAAGTCATCGCCGCCGCCTCCAGCGAAGTCCGCTCCAGCATCCTCTACGCCACCATCCTGATCGTGCTGGTGTTCGTTCCGCTGTTAGGGCTCGCCGGTTTGGAAGGCCGCCTGTTCCGCCCCATCGCCATCGCCACCATTGTTAGCATGATCGCCTCCTTCGTGGTTTCACTCACCGTGATCCCGGTGCTGTGCTCGTTCCTGCTGAAACCCAAAGAAGGCAAGGAACACCGCGACAGCCTGCTGGTTAGATTTCTGAAAGCCGTCACCCGCGCCACGTTCCTCCGCGCCGCATTCGGCGCGCCGCTGGTGGTCGTCGGCGTCGTGATCATGTTAGTTGTCGCCGCCGCCATGCTCTACCCCGGCATGGGCAAGGAATTCCTGCCCACTTTCAACGAAGGCAGCGCCACCATCTCCTTCGCCAGCGCGCCGGGCAGCTCGCTGAAACAATCCAATGAAGTCGGAAAAAAGGCCGTCGAGCTGTTGCTGCAAATCCCCGAAGTCAAATCCGTCGGCCGCCGCGCCGGCCGCGCCGAACGCGACGACCACGTGATGCCGGTTTCCGTTAACGAATTCGACGTCGAGTTCAACGAAGGCGGCCGCCACCGCGAATTGGTCTTCGCCGCGATCCGCGAAAAACTCGGGGCCATCCCCGGCACCTTCGTCAACGTCGGCCAACCGATTGGCCACCGCCTCAGCCACATGCTCAGCGGCGTTTCCGCCAAGATCGCGGTGAAAATCCACGGCCCCGATCTCGACACCCTGCGCCGCCTCGGAACCAAGGTCAAAGAAGCCGGCCAATCGATCCCCGGCCTAACCGACATCAACCTCGAAGCCCAGGTCCCGATCCCGCAAATCCGCATCGAGGTGAACCGCGAACGCGCCCGCGCCGAAGGAATCCCGCCGGGCGTCATCAACCAACAGGTTTCCACAATGCTGGGCGGGGCCGTGCTCGGCGAACTCCGCGAAGGCGAAACCACCGTCGAACTCGTGATGCGCCTGCCCGAAAGCTGGCGCACCTGGCCGGAAAAAACGGCAAGCCTGTTAGTGGAAACTCCCGATGGCCGCCACCTGCCGCTTTCCCTCGTCGCCGACGTCCACGAGGTCAACGGCCCCAATGTGATCAACCGGGAAAACGGCCAGCGGCGCATCGTCATCGGCGCGAACACCGGCGAGCGCGACCTCGAATCGCTGGTCTCTAACTGGCAGAAGGCCGTCGCTGAAAACGTGGTGCTGCCGCAAGGCTACACCCTGCGCTTCGAGGGCGAATACCTCGCCCGCCAGCAGGCGTCGCAGCGCATTCTCATTCTGTTCGCGCTCGTTGTCGGCGTCATCATCGTGCTGCTCACCGGCTACTTCCGCAGCCTGTCACTCGCGCTGCAGGTGATGCTCAACCTGCCGCTGGCGCTCGCCGGCGCGCTCGCCTTCACCTGGTGGAAGATCGACAACATCAGCATCGCCACTTTGGTCGGCTTCATCGCCGTCGGCGGCGTGGCTGCTAGAAACGGGATCATGATGATCTCCCACTACCTCCACCTGATGCGCCACGAGGGCGAGGTCTTCGGCATCGCACTGATCACCCGCGGCACCCAGGAACGACTCGTGCCCGTGCTGATGACCGCGCTGGCCGCCGGCATCGCGCTCATTCCGCTGGTCCTCGCCCCCGGCGAGCCCGGCAAGGAAATCCTGCACCCGGTCGCCGTCGCCATCGTCGGCGGATTGATTTCCTCGACCCTGCTCGACCTCGTCGTCACGCCCGCCGTCTTCTATCTCATCGGCAGAAGAGCCGCCGAAAAATCTCTCAGGCTGGACGCTCCAGCCGCCCGTTAGAAATCCACACACAAAACAAAACCATGAAACTGACCACCATCATCCTCGCCCTCACCGCCAGCTTCGCCTTCGCCCACGAAGGCATCGAACTCGGTCCTAACAAAGGCCGCATCGTTGAATTCAGCACCGACGAAACCATGCACGGCGAAGTCACGTTGAAAGACGGCAAGCTCCATATCGCCCTGCTCGACAAGGACATGAAGCCGGTGAAAATCGCCGCCCACACGCTCGCCGCCACCGCCGGCACCCGCGGGAAGCCGCAGAAGCTCGAAACCACCCAGGATGAAGCCGGTTTCACCCTGCCCGTCCCCGGCGAGGACGAATGGCTCATCCTTCAATACAAGGAAACCCCGGAAGCCAAAGCCATCACCGCCCGCATCCAATACAACACCGACACCTGCGCCCCCTGCGGCAACCCCGAATGGCGCTGCGCCTGCGGGGAGAAAAAGTGAGAGAAGCCACCATCATAAGGAGCCACCACACTCCCTACTAACTTCCGAGTTTCAGAGCGATTGAAACAGCTTGTAGCGTCGCTCTATGAGCGTCGACGCCATTGAAAAGCCGAAGTTAGCAACGTGTTTGTCCGCCCAAGCGGTGGTTGCTCCCGTGGTGCTGGCGAATGCGTGGTCATTGGAAAGTGCGAAGCTCATCTCAATGGCTCCCCATTCGGACCACCACAAGACTCACTTTGGCTTTTCATTGGCTGCGACGCTCGCAGAGCGCCGCTACAAGCTGTGTGGTGGCTCCTTAAATCACCGCGCCCCGGCGTCGGTGATTTTGAGGCGGCCTGCGGGTTTCTCCATCCCTTCGCCGAGGAAGTAACTGGTGTGCGGCGGCTTGTTATAAGAAACGTTCTGCCAGGCGATCGACAGCCGGTATTGCGGGTCATGCATCAAGGTGGTGAGACGGTGCGCCGTGGGGAGGGTGGTGGTGTAAAGCCGCATCGATTTCCCGTCCGGGCCGGGCACCAGCAGCTCTTCGCGCCAGTCGCCTAACAAGTCCGCCGCCAGGTTCGGGCGCATGCCCAGGTAGCGGCTTCTTGCCGCCGGGAAAACGGGAGGCTCGGCGGAGAAGATTTTATCGGAGGTTTGCGCTTCGGGGTTCCATTTGAAGATGGAGAAACCGCCGTAGATCTCGCGCAGCAGGTCGCCGTCCCACCAGATCACCCAGTCCGCCAGACGCGGTGCCGCGCCGATTTGCTCGCCCTTCACGGTGCGCAGCCCGCCGGGGCCGCCCCAGACTTCGGCTCCCGGGTGGCGGGGATCAATGTCGGCGACGATGCCGACGCCGAAGTCCACGCCGGGGCTGTGGCACCAGAGGGATTTGCCGGTGCGCGCGTCATGCATGCCGGCGCCGGGGGTTTGGAATTTCACGGTGTCATCCTCGTTTTCGCTGATCAGATAGAGTTCGAGGCCGGGCCGTGCGGGATCGAAATTGCCGACGTGCATGGCATCGCCGTGGCGGCGGCCGGTGGAATAGAGGCCCTTGCCGTCGTCATCGACGGTCATTGCCTGATAGATGATCTCGTCCTTGCCATCCTCATCCACGTCCGCGACGGAAAGCGAGTGGCCGCCCATGCCGGAGTAGGGCGAGGCATCGGCAAAGGGCGGATGGCTGATGCCGGAATCGAAAACCCAGCGGGATGTCAGTTCGCCGGCGCGCCAGTCCCAGGCGGCGAGCACGCTGCGGCCATAGACGCCGCGGCACATGACCAAGCTCGGGCGCTTGCCATCGAGATAGGCGACGCAGGCGAGGAAGCGGTCGCTGCGGTTGCCATACGAATCGCTGCCGCCATTGCCGCCGATGCCGCCCCAGCCGTCGATGGGATCGCGGCCGGGGATGTAGTCCACGGTTTTCAAGGCGGCTCCGGTTTTGCCGTCGAAGATCGTTAGAAACTCGGGGCCTGATAGAATGCGGCCGAGTTTCTGCGAGCCTTCGTTCTTTTCCCGCCAGTCCTTGTTAGGATCACCGAGGATTTTGCCGACGCCGTCCTTGGTGCCGTCGGCGGTTTTGCAGGCGATTTCCGCCCCGCCGTCGCCGTCGAGATCATAGACGATGAACTGGGTGTAGTGCTCGCCCTCGCGGATGTTGATGCCCAGATCGATGCGCCAGAGGAAGCTGCCATCGAGTTTGTAAGCTTCGAGCACGGGCGTGCCGGTGATGCCGGCGAAGGAGTTGTCCCGGCCTTTCGACGTCCGGTGGAGGATGATTTCATACTGGCCGTCGCCATCGAGGTCGCCGGCGGAAGCGTCGCCGGGGCGGTAGTCGTCGAGCGGCTTGAGTGGGATTTCGAGGTAGGCGTTTTCCATCACGCGGACGGTGGCTGACGGCGCGCACTCCTGATCTCCGGTTAGTGGGCGGACGAAATAGCCGGTGGCGTTGGTGGCGTTGTCATCGAGCAGATTGGTCGCCCCGGTGAGGGGTTCGGGGTTGACGCGCTGGGTTTCCCCGGCGGTCACGCGGTAGAGATTGAAGGCGGTCGTTGCGGGATCAGTGCCGAGCAGGCGCCAGCCGAGATAAACCTGGTCGGCGCCCTGGCGGATGGCGATGAGCCCGCGGTCGAGCGTTTCGAGTTGGCGCTGGGCGGCGGCCGGCAGCACTGCGGCAAGCATGCAGGCGAGGATCCGCCGCCGGATTGAAATTTTCGAGAACATGGTGTGGCTGATTAAAACTCCGTCGGGCGCGTGGTTGTTGCATACCCAATCGGGGTAGTGTCAGCCGCGGCGGATCTTTGAGCCGTTGAAAAGCACCATGATCCGATAGACCCGCTTGGCCCGGGTTTCGATCTTTCCGGTCTGCAAATCGAAGCGCTCGGGGATTTCCTGGCGGTGGATATCGACGTTGGCGCGGAAGCCGCGCTCGGAAAAGACATCGATCAGAATGGCGATGGCGACCGGGTCTTCAAACAGCGAGTCCTCGGTGTTGACCATTGCCCGCCCGCTAACAGCATAGCGTTTGATGATGGGCATCATTTTCCCCTGGATGAAATCGACGACGGCGCGCATCACGTCGGGGTGCTCGACCTGATAGCCGTCGAGCCGGTTGACCAGTTCCTGGCGCGCGTGCTGGACGATCTCATCCGCCAGCGGGATGTGGCGCAGGGTGTCGAAGGTGCGCGGGTCGAGTTCGAGCGAGCTTTGGTATTCGAGCTCGGAAATGATATTCTGTTGGACGACCTCGATGGGCGCCTGGGCGTTGATGAAGTGGTAGTGGAAAATCTGTTTGAGCGAGACCAGCGCGTCGTAGGTTTTCTCTTTGAAGGTGCGGTAGCGGTTGCGGGCGAGCTCGGGATCGAAGTCGGTGTTGCGCTCTTCTTCCAACTGGCCGACGCCGGAGTGGCGGACTTCCGCGTTTTTGACGATCGCCTCGCGGCCGCGCTTGAGCTGGCGGACGATGCTTTCCGCCTCATCGACGAAGAGCACCATGATGTGGAAAATCGGCTGGCGGAAATGGTGCGCCCGCGGCGAGTCCGAAAACTCGCGGCGCAGCAGCACCATCTGATCGTAAAACAACTTCAAGCACTCGACCTGCACGGTGGTGCGCGGAAATCCGTCGAGCACCGCGCTGTCGCGGAATTCCGGCTTGAGCAGCTCTAACAATAATAGCCGCAGCACCTCCTCGTCGCCGACCATGCCGCCGTTGGCCTTGATCTTCTGCGCCGCAGGAGAGTCCAGCAGCTGGCTGATGACGATCGGCGGCGCGCTGATGCCGCGGACCTGGCAGATGAACGCCGTGTTGGTGCCCTTGCCGGAGCCGGGCGCGCCGCCTAGCAGGATCAGCTCCTTGGGGAAAAGCAGGTTTTCCCGGCCGCATTCCTGTTCGAGTTCTTTCCAGACACGATTGAAAATCAATTGCGCGTCCTTGATTTCAAGGTCGGGCGTCTGGCTGGCAGAGGAGGGTCTTTGGGGCACGGCGCGCTGGAAGTAACAAGATTGTCTCCGGCGGTCCAGCGCCGGGTTTGCACGAAAGCAGGCTGGTCGGCTCGCTGCGGGGCTTTTAACGTCCGCGCATGCAGGACAAGCTCACGTTGATTTTCGAAACCTCCACCCCGCACGCCTCGCTGGCGACGGTGACGCCTGACGGTCGCCTGGAGCAGCGCGAATTCACCAGCGATCGCAGTCACAACGCGGTGTTGTTTTCGCCGCTCAAACAGCTGTTGGACGCGCGGGGTTCGTTAGAGACTGGCTTGGTGATCGTCGGCAGCGGGCCTGGAAGTTACAGCGGCACGCGGGTGGGGATCGCCGCCGCGCAGGGAGTCGCGATCGCTTCAGGCTGCCCGGCGGTCGCGCTGCCATCGATCCTGGCAGTGCCATCGGCGCAGGGTGGGGAAGCCTGTTTGGCGATCGGCGACGCCCGCCGCGGAAGTTTCTGGACGGCCGGGGTGGCCAATCTCCGGATGGCCGGCGAACCGGAGCTGACGGATGCCGCGGGTTTGGAGGAAATCGTGGGGGCAGCGGTCCGCGAGGGCGTGGCGGTTTTTTCGTTTGAAGACCCCGCGCGGTTTCCCCTATCAGAAGAACTCCGACGCCAGGTGAAGCTGGAATTTCCGAATGCGGAACGCCTGTGGCTCGCATGGCAGGCGGCCGACGAGGAATCCCGCGCGCGTTGGGCGGCGGCCATTCCGCAGCCGATCTATCTGAAACCGCCGCACATCACCCCGGCGAAGCGCTCGTGGCTGGTTCAACCCTGAACCTCGCGCCGCCAGACGGTGACGAGCGAGGTGGTCCATTGGAATTTGCGCGCGGTTTCGCGGATCAGGAAAGGTTCCTCGGCCCGGCGGACCAGGGTGAAATCGGGTGTTAGGGATTGCTGGAGCCACTCGAAAGTCCCCGCCACCGGCCAGTTTGCCGGCGGAGTGAATTCCTCCAGCCAGGTGCACGGCGTCGCCAGCACCAGCTCGCCACCGGGGTTCACCAGGGCCGGTAGCCGGTCTAACAAGCGCTTCGGCTCCGGCAGGCGGCAGAGCAGATTGGCCGCGTGCAGGCGATCGAAGGTCCCCAGATCCTCCGGCAAATTCATCGCATCGCCTTGGAGAAACCGCAGCTTGCCCCCCTCGACCCCGGCGGGCGGGCGGGCTTGCAGCGGCGTGTTCAGCGCGGCCTCCTCGCGGCGTTCGTAGTCGAGCGTCGCGCCGTTGCGCAACGCTTCCGCGGCCCGGATGAAGGCGTGGGAGAAATCGATCCCCACCACTTCGTCGCAAGTCCGCGCCATTTCAAATGCCGACCGCCCGACCGCGCAACCGAGGTCCAAACCGCGCTTCACCGTGCCGTTGGAAAAGTGCGCGGGCGTGCGTTTCGCGAAATCGAGGGCCTCGCGCATGCCTGCTGGCCACGTGCGCGACGGCGGCAAAATTTCATCCTCCGTCCCAAAGTGAAACAGCAGGTATTCCGCTAACAATTTGTCGGACTCGTAAATGGCGCTCATGGCGCTCGGAGTAAACCCGCCCGGTCGAAATGCAAGCCTTGGCGACGATCCATTTCACGCCTGCAAAACCCGCGCGACCGCCTGCCACACCCGCTCGCTCTCCAGTTCGATCTGGCAGCGCAGGTCCAGCGGGCACTTCGCGAGCAAACACGGCGCGCACTCGACGTCGCGCCGGACAATCGCATGGCGCCGTCCGAGCGGGCGTTTCCACGCCGGATCATTCGGCCCGAACAGCACCACGCAGGTCGCCCCGACATGGGCGGCGAGATGCGGCAGCGAACCGTCCGCCGCGATGACGAACCCGTAAGCCGCGAGCAAATGCAGGGCCCCGCCCAGCGGTGCCGCCGGAAAAAAATCCACTTCATCCCCCAATTTCGCGGCGAGGATTTTTCCCAATCCCCGCCCGCCATCAGGCCCTGTGACCGTCACCCGCCGGCCACTTTCGATCAACTTGCGGGCGATTTTCTCCCAGCGTTCGACCGGCCATTCGTGGTTCGCTCCGAAATCCGAGCCCGGACAAAGCAACACCGCGCCCGCCACCGGTGCCACGCCCGTCGCGATCGGCGCGAAAAACTCTGGCATCGCGGTTGGAATTCCCAGCGCCTCGGCCGCAGCCAAATAATAGCGCACCCGATGCTCCAGCGGCCCCACCGAAAACCCCAACGGGTGCGTCAGCAGCTTTTTCAAGCGCCGCTCCTCCTGCCCGAGCCGCCGCGGAATCGCCGCGTATTTGAAAACCTCCGCCGCAAACCCCGCCTCCCAAGCCAGCGCTGCCTGCCAATTTCCACTGATACCCGCCGCCACCGCCTTCACTTTGGCCTTCGCCGGAAAATCGATCACCGCCAGTCCCTCGATCGTTTCCCAAAATTTCCGCTGCTCTTCGGCGCACAAAACGCCGACTCCCAGCCCCGAAGCCACCATCGCCCGCAACGCCGGCGCGGCAAAACACGCCTCGTCCCAGCGCTCCGGCGCCGCCACCAGCAATCCCCCTTGATTCGTCATCACGCCGTCACTTTAGCCACGGCCCGCCGCCGCGAAAGCTCGGAATCACATCCCGGCTTCCGCGGGCCGGTTAGCTCTTGCGCGCCGACCCCCGAGCGGCTTTCTTCAAGTCCGCCCCGGCGGGGAGTTGGACCATGGTGAAACTGAAACACACATTTTTGGCATTGATCGGCATGGCTCTGGCATCCTGCGCCGCGCCCGAAGCCGCGGTCGTCGAGCAAGCGCCGACCCCTCCGCAAAACGAAAAGGTCGCCCCTGAGCCGGCCGCTCCCGAGCCCGATCTGGCGGCTTTTCCCGACGAAGGCCTGCGGCTGCCGGAAATGCTCGACCTGCCAAGTGATGGAGATTTCCGGGCGACCAACCCGCCCGCCTCGAAAGTCGGCAGCGATGCGGGAGCCGTCATTTCACGCCCGCCCACCGACCCGCCATCGCGCGTCAAACCGGCGGCACCCGCCGCCGAGTAAGCATCGGACTTGGCGGCGGCAAATTCCGCGCTTAGCCTCGCGCCATGGCTGACTTACCCATTCTCTACATCAAACCCGGCTGCCCATGGTGCGACGAAGTCGTCGACTTTCTGGAGCGCAAACACATCGAGGTGCGCAACATCGTCGTCTCCGGCAACCGCGACGCGATGCGCGAAATGGTCGGTCTATCAGGCCAATCGAAAGCCCCGACCATGGATTGGTTCGGCGAGGTGCTCGCGGACTTCGGGGTGGATGAACTCGTCCCCTTTTTGAAAAAGCGGGGCGTCCTCTAACCGGGGGGGGGGGGGGGGCGCGCCGGGGCGG
>JBIPND010000578.1:0-3098 GCA_044374015.1 Luteolibacter sp.
GCGTCCTTGAGCCGGACGTTTTGATAGACCCAGTAGGTGTGCTGCGTGCCGGGGAAGACCTTGCTCGGAATGACCTTTGCCGCGGTGAACTTGCCCTGCGGCACCCCATCCTGCGGTTTGGAATCACTGCCGAGTTTGTAAAATTGATCGTTGGCTTTGTCCATGCCGCGCGAATCCCGCTGCACCGGCCGGGGCGCGGGGACTTCGGGCTGGGCGTGGAGTGGCGCAGCGACTGATAGAATAATTGTGATCGGGATCAGGGACGCTTGCATGATTGTTAGGATGGGTGCGTTGTGGAAACGGTCCGCAGCCGGAGGGCGTTGCCGATGACAGAGACGCTGCTGAGTGCCATCGCGGCTCCGGCGACCATCGGGTTGAGCAGCCAGCCGGTGAGCGGATAGAGCACGCCTGCTGCCAGCGGGATGCCGACGGCGTTGTAGATGAACGCGAAGAAGAGGTTCTGGCGGATGTTGCGCATCACGTCGCGGCTCAGGCCGAGGGCGCGGACAATGCCGCGCAGGTCGCCTTTGACCAGGGTGAGCCCCGCGCTGTGAATGGCGACGTCGGTGCCGGTGCCCATCGCTATGCCGACATCCGCCTCGGCGAGCGCGGGCGCGTCGTTGATGCCGTCGCCGGCCATGCCGACCACCGCGCCGGTGGCCCGGAGTTCGCGGACGATGGCGAGCTTGTCAGCAGGTGTTAGATTGGCGCGGACGTCGTCGATTCCGAGCTCGCGGCCGACGGCTTGGGCGGTGTGCGGGTTGTCGCCGGTGAGCATCACGAGTTTCAGCCCCATGCGGTGGAGTTCCGCAACCGCTTCGGCCGTGGACGACTTGATCGGATCCGCCACGGCGATGAAGCCCGAAATGGCGGAGTTTTGCGAAATCCAAATGACGGTGTTGGCCTGCTCTTGGAGGGATTGCGCACGGGCTGCTAGATTTTCAGGGATGGCGATGCCCTCGTCTACCAGCCACGCCCGCTTGCCGACGCGGACAAGGTTCCCAGCAATTTTCCCCATCACTCCCGCGCCGGTGACCGACGAGAAATCCTCGACCTTGGGCAGGGAGGAATCTCCCCCGCTGGCATGACTAACGATGGCGTGGGCCAGCGGGTGTTCGCTGAGTTGTTCGAGCGCGGCGGCCATTGTTAGGAGTTGTGGCTCGCTGACGGCATCCGCGGTGGCGATTTCCCGAACCACCGGCCGGCCTTCGGTGAGCGTTCCGGTTTTATCGGTGATGAGGTGGGTGAGTCGACGGGCTTGTTCCAAAGAAGCGGCGTCGCGGACGAGGATGCCCATTTGTGCGCCCTTTCCGACGCCCACCATGATCGACATCGGCGTGGCCAATCCCAGCGCACACGGGCAGGCGATGATCAGCACGGCGACGCTGCTGGAAATGGCGAAGGCGAGACGCGGCTCCGGCCCTAGCAGCATCCAACCGGCAAACGTTAGGATCGAAATCAGGACCACCGCGGGCACGAACCAGCCGGCAACCTGATCGGCGATGCGTTGGATCGGCGCGCGGCTTCGCTGGGCTTCCGCAACCATGCTAACGATTTGCGAAAGCAAGGTGTCGGTGCCGATGCGGTCGGTTTGCATCAGGAAGGCACCGGTTTGGTTGATGGTGGCACCGACGACACGCTCGCCAACCGTTTTACTAACAGGCAACGGTTCGCCGGTGATCATGGATTCGTCCACGGTGCTGGTGCCGTCGGTGATGACGCCGTCGAGGGGGATTTTCTCGCCGGGCCGGACGCGCAGCAGGTCGCCGATTTTCACCGCGTCCAGCGGGACGTCCTCCTCGCGGCCATCGACGACACGGCGGGCGGTTTTCGCGGCGAGGCCGAGCAGCGCTTGCACGGCTTGGCCGGTTTTGCTGCGGGCGCGGGCCTCTAACCATTGACCAAGGATCACCAGCGCGGTGATCACGGCCGCCGCCTCGAAGTAGAGAGGCACCTGACCTCCATGGCGCAGGGAATGCGGGAAAACCTGCGGCACCAACACCGCCGCCACACTGTAAATCCAAGCGGCACCGACGCCGAGGCCGACCAAGGTGAACATATTCAAGCTGCGATACAGCAGCGATCGCCACGCCCTAACAAAGATGAAGCCGCCGGGGCCGGCGATCGCGGCGGTGGCCAGAACCAATTGCACCCAGCCGGAAATTTTCACCGGAATCCATTCGCCGAGCCGGAGCGCCGGGACCATTTCACCCATCGCTAACAAGAACACGGGCAGGGCGAGTGCCGTGCCGATCCAAAGCTTGCGGGTGAGGGAAACCAGTTCCTGATCTTCCTCGCCTTCATCGGCGGCTGCGACGGTCTTCGGCTCAAGGGCCATGCCGCATTTCGGGCAGTCGCCCGGATGGTCCTGCTCGATCTCGGGGTGCATCGGGCAGGTGTAGATGGTGACGGCGGCGGCTTTCCACGTCGGATTCCGTTCCAGCGCCATGCCGCATTTCGGGCAGTCGCCCGGTTTGTCGGATTCGACGCCGGGGCACATCGGACAGAAATATTTCGCGGCGGATGATGGCTTTACCTCCGCGGGGTGATGGTCGTGACCACCTCCGCAGCAGGATTTTTTCGGCTCCGGTTTCGGGGTGTGGCAGCAATCACTCATGGCAGAATTATTTTTTATATCACTACCATAAACCCTGCGGTTGGAGACAGGGTCAAGGGTTTGTTTACAAAAAGGAACTTGGAATAATGGTAAGCGCCATTACTCTAATTCCAGTGACGGCATTTCGGACAATCATGGGACTGATCATGGGGCTGGCGATCCAGCTTGCCCTGTTGCAGCCATTGTTGTCGGCAGATTCGGTATCGGATCGTTGCGCCGCTGCCGGCTGCTGCGACGAGATGGCATCGTGCCCGTGCGCCAGCAACGGCGATCCAGAGCAAAAGCCTGCGCCCATCGCTCCCGCTCAGCTGGATTCCAAACTGAGCCCGCCGAAAGCGCGGGAGCTGGATTTACTCCCTCTCCTGATTCCCCCGGATACTTCTGAAGCCGTGGTCGCCGCGGCTTCAATCCCTGAATCCCACGTGGGATTCGCAGGCGTGCCGCTGTCCGTGGCCTTCTGCACTTTTGTCATCTGATTCAG
>JBIPND010000579.1:0-3097 GCA_044374015.1 Luteolibacter sp.
AGGTTGCGGGTGCAGGATGTGGACTTGGGGCGCGGGATGCTGACGATCCGCAAGGGCAAGGGCGACAAGGACCGCACGACGGTATTACCGAAGAGTCTGCGGGAGGAGATTGCCAAGCAGATCGAGCGGGCGCGCGAGATTTGGCAGGGCGATCGTGCCGCGGGGCTGGCCGGGGTGTATCTGCCGGGTGCGCTGGCGCGGAAATTCCGCCGGGCGGCGGAGACGTTCGAATGGTTTTGGTTGTTTCCGGCAAAGCAGACGTCGGTGGATCCGGAGACCGGCACGCGGCGACGTCATCATTTGCTTGGCCCGGTTTATAACGAGGCGATCAGGCGCGCGGCCGGGGCGGCGGGGATCGAGAAGCGGGTGACAAGTCATGCGCTCAGGCACTCATTTGCGACTCACTTGCTGGAAAACGGAACCGACTTGCGGACGATCCAGGATCTGCTGAGACACGAGGACATCACGACGACGGAGATTTATCTGCATGTGGCGATCGGTGAGAACGGGCTGGGGGTGGAGAGTCCGCTGGATCGGATGGAGAGGGTATGATTGACGATTGAGGATTGTTGATTTTGGATTTTTGATTGGGAAGAGGAAGAGTTGACTGCGGAGGCGCAGAGGCCGCGGAGGGACGCGGAGGGACGCGGAGGGACGCGGAGCTTATCGGACATCCATTCACAAAGATTCGTCAGATTCGTCAGATTCGTGGTGCCATGCTCTTCATTCCGTGTATTCCGTAGTTCCAATCCGATTTGTCTGGTGGCTTCGGGTCAGAAGGGGAACCACGGAATCCACGAAAAACACGGAAGGGGAGAGAAGGTTGTCCCGGATGATCGGGCATTCCGCGGTAAAGGGGGCCCGACTAAGATGGTAAATGGTAATAGTCCCGACTACCAAGCATTGACGGTTGAAGCGGAGGAAGGGCAGCGTGGCGGGAGCCGCCGCAAGGGCCCACGACGCGGCGCTGGCCGAGCGGCTCGCGGTGGCCGCCTTGCGCGCACTCGACGCGCCCACCGCGGCGTCGCAGTTGTTCGGCAAGGGGAAGTGGGTCGGTGAAACCGCCGAGGTGGCCGCTCTGATCCGGAAACAAACTGAGATGGTTGTGCCCTCCCCGAATCACTCCACCGTGACGCTTTTGGCGAGGTTCCGGGGTTGGTCGATCTCGCAGCCGCGGAGGCGGGCGACGTGATAGGAGAAGAGTTGGAGCGCGACGACGGCCGGGATGGTGGCGACCAGCGGATGGCAGCGCGGGATGGTGATGAAGTCGTCCATGCACTCGGCGGTTTCGTGGTCGCCTTCGGTGACGATGCCGAGAATGCGGGCTCCGCGGGCGCGGCATTCTTCGATGTTGCCCAAGGTCTTGTCCTTGCCGGGAATGTCGCAGGCGAGGGCGATGATCGGGGTGCCTTTTTCCAACAGGGCGATCGGGCCGTGTTTGAGCTCGGCGGCGTGGTAACCTTCGGCGTGGATGTAGGAAATTTCCTTAAGCTTGAGAGCCCCTTCGAGAGCGACGGGATACATCGGGCCGCGGCCGATGAAGAAGGCGTGTTCGTTTTTCGCGTAGTCGGCGGCGATTTGGGCGATGCGTTGATCCTGCAGCAGGACTTTGCCGACCAGTGCCGGGATCGAGCCGATTTCCTTGGCCAGTTGGATGCCCTCCTCGCGCGAGTAACGCCGGCCGCGCCCGAGTTTCAGGGCCATCATCAACAGCACGGCGACCTGGCAGGTGAAGGCCTTGGTGGAGGCGACGGAAATTTCCGGGCCGGCATGGAGATAGACGCCGCGGCCGGTTTCGCGGGCGATGGTGGAGCCGACGACGTTGCAGAGGCTCATGACAAACGCGCCTTTCTGGTTCGCCTCGCGGACGGCGGCCAGGGTGTCGGCGGTTTCGCCGGACTGCGAGATGGCGACGACGAGATCGAGGTTGCCGATGATGGGATTCCGATAGCGGAATTCGGCAGCCTGGTGGACTTCCGCGTGGATGCCTGCCAGATCCTCGAAAGCGTATTCGCCGACCAGTCCGGCATGCAGCGAGGTGCCACAACCGATCATCACGACCCGGTTGAGTTCCGCGAGTTCGCGGGGCGAGGTGCCCATGCCGGCGAGGACGGAGGAGCCGATATTGTGGTCGAGGCGGCCGCGAATGGCATTGCCCAGCGCTTCCGGTTGCTCGTGGATTTCCTTGAGCATGAAATGTTCGTAGCCGCCCTTTTCGGTGGCGGCGGCGTCCATGCCGAGTTGGGCGATCTCGCGGGTGACCGGGATGTTGTTGAGATCGCGGATCTCGACCGAGTCCGCGGTGACGATGGCGATGTCGTTGTCATCCAGATAGATCACGCGCTGGGTGTGGGCGAGGATCGCGCAGGCGTCCGAGGCGATGATGCTTTCACCATCACCGACGCCGATGACGATGGGGCTGCCGCGGCGGGCGGTGATGATTTTGTCGGGTTCCTGGGCTGATAGAACGGCGATCCCGAAGGCACCCTCGACCTGATGGAGCGCGTCGCAGATGGCTTGGAAAAGATCGCCCTTGTCACAATCGCCGATGAGATGGGCGAGCACTTCGGTGTCGGTTTCCGAGTAGAAATGATGGCCCTTGCCCTCCAGGCGGGCGCGCAGGGAACGGTAGTTTTCGATGATGCCGTTGTGGACGAGCGCGATGTTGCCGGACTGGTCGAGGTGCGGGTGGGCGTTCACTTCGGTCGGCGGGCCGTGGGTGGCCCAGCGGGTGTGGGCGACGCCGGTGGTGGCGCGCTCTAGCAGATCGGCCGGCCAATCGCTGCGGGTGCGGTCATTGAGCACCGACACCTTGCCCGCCGACTTCGAGACCAAGATGCGGTCGTCGTCCAACAAGGCGAGGCCCGCCGAGTCGTAGCCGCGGTATTCGAGGCGGCGCAGGCCGTTGATGAGCACTTTGGAGGCGCTTGCTTTTCCGATGTATCCGACGATTCCGCACATATGATTTTGAGATTAGAGATTAGTAAAAATTTGGAGACGGGACGTCGTGACGGACGATTTCTCCGGGGAGCGTCGAGCAGTCAGGCCAGAGTTTGCGTCCTGGATAGATCGAGGTGTTGATGCCGGTGTGGACGTG
>JBIPND010000580.1:0-3095 GCA_044374015.1 Luteolibacter sp.
AATAGAGACGTTCAGCCATGGCGTTTAGTGGTATTCTTCTTACAAATTGAGCCCGAGCCGGTAACCGGTCTCAGGCAGGGTGGATCTCAAATGAAAATTAGTGTCGGAATCGGCGCGAAACCCTGGGTTGTATCGTTAGAATTTCGCGCCGGTCACGGCAAAAATTCCCGGGGCAGATTGCTCCACCCCGGGAAAAAAGCAAATCGGTGTTACTTGAGTTCGATTTTGGCACCAGCCTCTTCGAGCTTCTTCTTGGCAGTTTCGGCGGCGTCTTTGGCAACGCCTTCGAGGATTTTCGCTGGGGCACTCTCGACGAGCTTCTTCGCGTCTGCAAGACCCAGTCCAGGAGCGACTTCGCGGACTGCCTTGATGACGGCAATCTTGTTCGGGCCGCAATCCGTGAGGACCACGTCAAACTCGGTCTTCTCTTCGACGGCTTCGGCGACAGCGGCAGGGCCGGCGGCGGCGACAGGTGCTGCGGCGGAAACGCCCCAGGTCTCTTCAAGTTTTTTAACGAGGTCGACAGCTTCCAAAACGGTGAGCTTGCCGAGTTCTTCAATCAGTGTGTCAATATTAGCCATTTTTGTATTCTCCTTGTGCGGTATCGTCGCCCCCGAAGCCTTCGGGGATTTCAGAGCAGCAGCCGCTGCGCCGACGAGGAACCATTATGGGTTCAGGTGGCAACGGGAGCCGCTGCCACCATCCGATCAGATTGTTGGTTATTCAGCAGCGGGTGTTGCTTCAGCTTCGGCGGCGGGAGCTTCGGCTTCCGCGGCGGGCGCTTCAGCTTCGGCGGCGGGCGCTTCGGCTTCCGCGGCAGGTGCTGCTTCGGCTTCCGCGGCAGGTGCTGCTTCGGCTTCGGCGGCAGGTGCCGCTTCGGCTTCGGCGGCGGGTGCCTCTTCGGCAGCAGCTTCCACGGCTGGGGTTTCGTCGGACGAGCTTTCGCCCTCCGGGTTGAATTTGGTTTGCACGATCCGGGCGATGCGGGTGGCAGGCTCGAGGATGGTTGCAAGAAGTTGCGACAGCACCGCCTCGCGGGATGGGATGTCGGCGATGGCGCGAAGCTTGACCGTGTCGAGCACGGCATTGCCAAGGATACCCACCTTCATCTCGGGTTTCTTGAATTCCTTTTCGAAATTCTTGATGACCTTCGCGGCGGAGAACACCTCGCTGGTGCCCATCACGTAGGCCATTTGGCCGACGAGATCGCTACCGATGTCAGGAAGACCTGCTTCGGCGAGCGCTTTGCGCATGTAGCTGTTCTTGGCGACGGTGCAGCTGGCACCACCGGCATCGAGACGGTTGCGGAGCTCAGTGAATTGCTTCACGGTGAGACCGGTGTAATCGATGACGATCAGGTAGGGAGACGCGTTGACGCGATCCAACAGGCCGTTGATGATGATTTTCTTATCGGGATTCATGGTCGTTGGCTACCGGGTTAAGCTGAAGCTTTGGTGTAGGTGGCGGCTTCCAGGGGAAGACCGGGGAGCATCGAAGCGGCGAGCGTCACGGCTTGGATGTAGTTGCCTTTGGCCGATGGCGGCTTGGCACGAACGACGCTATCCACGAAGGCGCGGGCGTTTTCTTCCAACTGCGCCGGCTCGAACGAGGTCTTGCCGATCGATCCGGAAACATTGCCGTTTTTGTCGAGTTTGAAATCGACGCGGCCGGCCTTCACTTCGCGAACCGCCTTGGCGGTGTCGTCGGTGACGGTGCCGGTCTTCGGGTTCGGCATCAAACCGCGAGGTCCGAGGACCCGTGCGATTTTACGAACTTCGGTCATCGCATCTGGAGTGGCGATGGCGGAATCGAAATCGGTGAAACCTTCCTGCACGCGCTTGATCAGGTCTTCGTAACCGACGAACTCGGCACCTGCGGCGATGGCGGCCTCAGCGGCGGCGCCTTGGGCGAAAACCACAACGCGGACGTTGCGGCCGGTGCCGTGTGGCAGGGAAACCGATCCGCGGACCATTTGATCGCTCTTCCGTGGATCCACGCCGAGGTGGAACGAAAGGGTGACGGTCGGGGTGAATTTGGGCGCCGGGAATTGCTTCACGGTGGTGATTGCGTCAGTCAGCGAGTAGTTCTTGCCGGCTTGGACAAGGGCGACTGCCTGTTTGTAGCGTTTGCTGCGATGTTTGGCCATTTTGGTATTTGTTAGCAGTTCGGGCGGAAGCGGTTGTCGCTCCCTCCTGCGGGTGCCGCGGGCGGTAAGGCCGTTGGCTGAGAATTGAAGATAAGACTCGTTGGCGAGACGCCAACGCTCCTTGAATCAGTAACCTTCGATTTCGAGGCCCATTTGACGGGCGGTACCGGCAAGAATGCGGCAGGCTGCCTCGGGATCCTTGGTGTTGAGATCGGGCATCTTGATTTTCACCACTTCCATGAGCTGGGCTTTGGTCAGCTTGCCGACCTTGATCTTGTTCGCCTCTTTCGAGCCGGAGGCAAGACCCGCGGCCTTCTTCAGCAGATTGCCGGCAGGTGGCTTTTTGGTGATGAAGGAGAATGACTTGTCCTTGTAAACCGAAATCACCACCGGCAGCACATCGCCGGTTTGGGCCTGTGTTGCAGCGTTGAATTCCTTACAGAATGCCATGATGTTGACACCAGCCTGACCGAGGGCGGGGCCCACTGGAGGTGATGGATTGGCGGCTCCGGCTTTGATTTGGAGCTTGATGATTTTGACGACTTCCTTGGCCATAATGAATGCGGTTTAGATGCGGGAGAGGGGTGATTGTAAATTTCCAGGTGCGGGTCGAGACAAATTAGGCTCTTTCCACTTGCCAATATTCCAGTTCGACCGGAGTGCTGCGACCAAAGATGGTCACCGAGACGCGAAGTTTGCCGCGCTCCGGATCGATTTCCTCGACCACGCCGTTTTGACTCTGGAAAGGACCGTCGGCCACCTTGACGGTGTCGCCGACTTCGAAACTGATCGCAGGGCGGACGCTTTCCTCGCGCTCCTTGATTTGCGAGAGCATCGCGTCAACCTCACGCTGCCGCATCGGAGCGGGGCGGTCTTTGGTGCCGGCGAAACCAATCACTCCGTCCATCTCCTTGATGAAAAACCAGGTCTTCTCGACAAGCTGGCCATC
>JBIPND010000582.1:0-3094 GCA_044374015.1 Luteolibacter sp.
TGCCCACAGCCATGGTGTTCACCGCATCCCAAATGCACGCCGCCACCGCCTACACGGGCGCGGGTGATGACTGGGCTGATGAAACAAATTGGACTCCCAATGTAGCGCCTGATGGTCCGGCTGGTGCCTTCAACCAGCGTTTGAATTTCACGGGAAACACCACCGTCACCTTCACTGCTGCGCAAGGCACGGTGGATCTGGCATCAAGCGCAGCGACGGATACTCGCGCGTTTGTGATTGGAAATACGAACCCGAATGCCGCCACCACCTCCGTGCTCAACATCACCGGCGGAATTCTGCGGGCGTCCGCGCTGGCTAACAATACGTCAATTAGCACCTCTTCCCTGGTAGCCGCGAATGGTGCGAACTCCAACGGCACCCTCAACGTCAGTGGCACCGGCACGGTCGACCTTACCCCCGCTGCGGGTACCAACCACCGCATTCTCTCCCTAGGGCTGGGAGCAACCGCGAATACCGGCATCAGCGGGACTGTCAATCTTTCCGGAGGCGGACTCATCAAGGTCAGCCAGTTCCGGTTCTCCGAGAACGCGCCGAGTGCCGGAGGCGGCATCACCGGCGTCCTCAACCTCAACGGCGGCACCTTGGAAACCGGCCTACTGCAGGAAGCAAACGGTACGGCAAGCGCCCTGATCTCCTCCACCGTGAATCTCAACGGCGGACTTCTGCGTCTTACCGGAACCACGGGCATCAGCGCCTCGCTCGACACGGTCAATGTGCTCGGCGGTGGTGCCAATATCGAGGTCGGCACCGGAGTCTCGAGTAACGCCGCAAAAGCCCTGCTTGACGGCGGCGGCGGTGGTGGTCTCACCAAAACCGGTGATGGCTCCCTCGCCCTGACAGGCAACAATAATTACACAGGAGCCACCAGGATCAACGCAGGCATACTGCGATTCGCCACCCAGGAGTCCTTGTACAACAACGTCAGCGCGAATTGGACGGCGGCGAACCTCAATGCTTTGAGCGGGGCCACTCTCGCCGTCAACGTGGACTCGGCAGGGACCGCAGGCTTTACCAATGCCAATCTGAATACCTTGTTTGCCAATGTTTCAGTGGCAAACTCCGCCACGGAAGGCCTGCAAGCCGGCGCGTCGTTCGGCATCGACACCAGCACCGCCACGGGCGCGAGTTTCACACAGGGGAACATCATCGCGGACTCCACGGGTGCGAACGGCGGCAGCCTTGGCTTGACCAAGCTCGGCACCGGGGCGCTCGTGCTCGACCAAGCGAACACCTACAGCGGAGCCACATTCGTCAACGCCGGGTCTCTCGGTATCCAACACACCAACGCCTTGGGAAGCACTGCTGCGGGAACCACCCTCGCAAATGCCGGACGTTTGGACTTTCAAGGAGGCATCGCGCCCGCCGCTGAACCCTTGACCCTGACTCCAGGCGGCGGTGGCAATGCCATGCTGCTCAACGTCAGTGGCAACAACACCTGGAGCGGTTCCGTCACTTCCAATACGGCGACCAACACTCTGGTTTCCCGAATCCAATCCGATCTCGATAAACTGACCTTGGCAGGTGCGGTGAACCTGACCGGTTCCAACCATCAGTTGGTATTCCAAGGCAACGGCGCTGTCGAAATCAGCGGCCAAGTCACCGGCGTGGGACGTGTGACTTCCAGCACCACCGGTGCCGGCGGCAGGACACTGGGCAATGATGCCAACAGCTACACCGGGGCGACGTTGGTCAACGGCGGAACCCTCGCCTTCACATCGATCGAAAACGTCGGAGCCACTTCCAGTTCTCTTGGTGCCCCGGTTCTTGCCGATGCCACGATCTCGATCGGCGGCGCAGCCACGACAGGTACGCTGCGTTATGCGGGCACTTCCATCGGCGGCCACACCAGTGACCGCGTCATCAACCTTGCCGGGACCACAGGCGGAGCGACCATCGAGGCGAACGGCACAGGCCCGCTCGTGCTCACCGGCACCAACACCGCCACTGGCTTGGGCGTCAAAACGCTCACTCTTGCCGGCACCAACACCGGCAACAACTCCATCGGTGCCATCGTCAACAATTCCCTCACCAACACCACCGCCGTCACCAAGTCCGGCGCGGGCAAGTGGATCATGACTGGAGTCAACACCTACACCGGTGCCACCGCCATCAACGCGGGCACTCTGGTGATCACCGGTGCCACTCAAGATACCACCGCCATCACTTTCGGCGGTGGCGTCCTCGGTTTGGACATCGCATCACCCGTCACTGCCGCCAACGCGACGGTCGATTTCACCGGGCAATCGGTGCTCGTCACGGGCTCGCCCGCGCTCGCCTCTTACACCTTGCTCACCACCACCAGTCCGATCACCGGCACGCCCACGCTGGCTTCACCCATCTCCGGTTACACGCTCCAGGTTTTCACCAATGAGCTCCGCCTGGTAAGCACTGGCGGTGGATCCGCTTACGCCACCTGGGCGGCCATCAACGCGCCTTCACCACAAACGCCAAGTGATGACTTCGATGGCGATGGGGTTTCCAACGCCGTGGAATTCGTGCTCGGCGGCCTTGCGACCAGCAACGACTTGGGCAAGCTGCCGGTAGCTGCCACCAGCGGAGGAAACATGACCTTCACCTTCCAACGCGCCCAAAGCTCCATTGACCCCAAAACCTCCACGACCATCGAAGTTGGCACCGATCTGGTGACATGGAACACGGCACCATCGCCCTACACCGTTCCCGATGGTGCGGTCGTCAACAACCCCGGCGTGACCGTCGTGAAAGACAGTCCATCAGTTGGCACGGACACCATCACCCTCACCGTTCCTCAGGCTCCGGATGCCAAAAAATTCGCCCGCCTCATGGTGGTGATCACGCCCTGATCTCCTTGGAAAGCAACGATGCCCCAAATATTCTGGCGCAAATTAGTCAGAAAAATGCGCGAAATCGCATTGATCTGGCCGGGGTCTATGGCTAGGAAATGGAATTCTCTTGGAGTGCATGCCGTATCCCCGTCTTTCATCAGTCCCGAACCCTGTTTTTATCATGAAACCCCAATTCACTAACAAATTCCTCGGTTCGATCACGGCAGCCTTGCTCACCCTCTTCGTTACGCCCGCCGCGCAGGCAGCTG
>JBIPND010000581.1:0-3094 GCA_044374015.1 Luteolibacter sp.
CTGCCGAAGGATTTGAGCAATTTCCCGGCGGCGTCGAATTTGTGCACGATGTTCGCGCCGTAGCCGGTCGCGGCGAAAATACTGCCGTCCGGTGCGACGGTGACGGCGGTGAGACCTTTCCAGGTGCCGGGGATTTCGCCGGTCGAGGCGTTGGGGATTTCCAGAAGGAGATTGCCTTCCGTATCGATCTTGCAAATCCGCTGCGGCGGCTTGTTGCCGTTGAGCTGCGCGCCGTAAATCACGGTTTTGCCGTCTTCCTCGCGGATGGCCATGGCGTGGAAACCCTGGCATGCCGGCGCGATGGTTTTGAGAAATTTGCCATCAGGCTGATAAACGATGACTGATAATGCGGAGTCCGTGGAGACATAGATCAAGCCGGTTTTGTCATCGACGACCACCCCGCCATGGGTCGGGCCGATGATTTTTCCGTCGGGCAACTCACCCCAATGGGGCACGGCTTGGTAGGTCCAGGCACCATTGCCGGTGCGGACGGCGGCGTGCGGTCCGTCCCCCGGCTTGGTGCCGTCTGCGGGGTGGGCGAGGGCAAGCGGGGCGATGAGGAAGGGAATCAGGTAGCGCATGGTGGGATGGAATTTACCCTACGCAGGAAAATTTTGGCAATCTTACATTCGCCACACGGCTTTGGATGATTAATCCTTAAAGCGATGGTCAGGATGGCTGGAACAACCCGCCGCCGAACCGCCAGACGTCCGAGATTTCTCCCATCCGGCAGATTTCCGGCGATTCATCGATCACTCCGCGGCTCAGCCAGCCGTCACGCCATTCCACCCAGTGGGCGCGGCCGGGAGAGGTGAACGAACCGGTATTGATCACTTGGCGGCCGCTTGCCTGCCAGCTGCCTTGCCAGTGGAAATGGCCGATGATGAGCACTTCGGCTTTCGGGAAATAGGTGTCGCAGAATTTCGCGCCCGCGCGGCCTTGGGTCAGCCAGGCTTCGAGCATTTTGACCGCCCGCAACGGTGGTAGAACGGCGTCCCAGGCGCGCTGGAGGAAATGTCGGCCGGTCGGGTATTCGACACTGCACAGGTTCCGGGCGATTTCGCGGGCGAGTTGCAAACGTTGGGTCACGTCGTGTCCAGCCAGCGGGTGGTTTCGCCAGAGTTCTCTAACACGCTCGCCGTTGACGAGGATTTCGCGCTTCCAGGGAGAGCCTTCTACCAACAACGCGTCGCCATGCATGATGACGATTTTGCCGCCGGCCAGTTCCACCCAACCGGGGCCGGGCCAGCCGGGGTCATGGTTGCCTGGCAGGAAAACCGGATCCGCGCCTTCTTCGGCGCAAAGCCACTGCAATTCCTCAAGCATCGCGGCCGAGCGCACGCGGAAGGGGCGGGCGAGTTCCTGCCAGGTGTCGCCGTTGAAAATGACGGTCCCGGCTCCGGCGATGAGTGGCCGCAGGGCGCTGACGTTGGAGATCCGCGAGATTTTGTGGCCGAGGTGGAGATCGGATAGGATCCGGACCGGTTCATTCATGGCTGGCCCGACGCTGGCGCACCGCCTCGAAAAGACAGACGCCGGTGGCCACCGAAACGTTCAGGCACTCGACCCGGCCGGCCATCGGGATGGAGGCGAGGAAATCGCAGTGCTCCTGGGTGAGGCGACGCATGCCTTTGTCTTCCGATCCGAGCACCAGCGCCAGCGGACCTTTAAGATCGAGTTCGTAAATCGACTTCGATTTTGCATGATCCGAGGTGCCGACCAGCCACAAGCCGGCGGCTTTGAGTTTCTCCATGGTGCGGGCGAGGTTGGTGACCTGGGCGAAGGGCACATGGTCGGCGGCGCCAACGGAGATGCGGCGCACGGTCTCGGTGATGCCCACGGCTTTGTCCTTGGGGGCGACGACCACATGCACGCCCGCGCCGTCGGCGGTGCGCAGGATGGCACCGAGGTTGTGCGGATCCTGCACGCAGTCGAGGATCAGGACAAAAGGGGTGGCGTGTTGGGAAACGATGGCCATCACATCATCCTCGTCGAGCGATGGCACGATGGTTTCCACCGCCTGGACGTGGCGGTTCTCGCGGGCTTGCTTGCTTTGCGTGCCGTGGGGCGGAGAGAAGCGGGGTTTCATGCCGCGGATTCTGAGCCGCCGAGCGCGTGTGAGTCGAGCGCGATCCGGAGTTTGCGGCTTACCGTGCCGTGGATGAGGCCGCTTGAACTCCGGACCGCAAAAAGATGCTCCTAACGAGAAACCGCTTTCGGTGACTTTCGCGGTGGCGCGGGCTCCTTGCTTGCCGGACATCCACCGGTCGGATAGGGATCCCACCACCGCCATGGATCGAAAGACCGAAAAACTCCTCAAACGTGTTGAAAAAGCCGGTGTCCGCCGATCCCTGAAAGCCGGGCATGTGCTGGACCGCGATGAACTTTTGGCGGTGAGAGTGCAGATCCTGCCGGACTATTTGCGGATCACGCTGGCGGTCTCGTCGGCGGTGGCCGGAGGTTCCAGCTATTTCTGTTGGATCGGAGAGGAGCCCGGCTGGAGCCTGTTGTTAGGAATTCTGGCGTTGTTTTTGTTCCTGTTCGCGATCTTCGGGATCAAGCGGACCTTGTCGAAAATTCTCGAAGGTCTGGGGGACGCGGCGTCGCATGAACTCCTCGGGGCGGCGATTGAAGGGATCTTCTCTGCGGTGGGGTCGATCTTCGATGGGGTGTGACTTTCCCAGCCCGTTTGAGATGGGGAGTTCGATGAGGTCGACATCAAACGGTGCGATGGCTTTTGGCTCGATACCTTTGAGGATTGGCGCAGGGAAGCGCGGTGCCTTCTGCGGTGGCAGAGCGCAGCGGCGACACCGCTTTGGATTCTTCGGGAAGGCTAGGTGCCGGTGCTGCTCAATCATCCAAAGCGGTGTGGCGCTTCGCTTCCCCCCGCAGTCCAAAGGACCGCCACTGCATGGAGTGCGGTGGCAGAGTGCAACGGCGACACCGCTTTGGATTCTTCGCGAAGCCCAAGGTGCCGGGGCGGCTTAATCATCCAAAGCGGTGTGGCGCTTCGCTTCCCACCGCAGTCCATGGAAGAGCCAATGTATGGAGTGCGGTGGCAGAGCGCAGCGGCGACACCGCTTTGGATTCTTCA
>JBIPND010000584.1:0-3089 GCA_044374015.1 Luteolibacter sp.
GGTTGAATGAGCTACGATGGAGGCGATCTGGGGACCATACACCGGAAGATGATTCAAGGCCCGCCACGGGCACGCCAGGGGGCAGCAATGGGCATACCAGTGATCACGGGCACCCCCCCCGGTAAGGAATCTCTTCCGCTGACATGAAAAGCATCGGGATGCGTCGCGCGGGATAGACCTACCATTCCTCCGCCGATGTTAATTTCCATTCCATACCCCACCACTAACAGCCCATGAATCCCAAGACCAAAACCACCCGCAAACAAACCTCATCGAAGCCCCCGACCCTCGCCGAGATCGCCGATGCTCTCGAAATAACCGTGCGTCGGGTTTCTCAACTCAAAACCCAGGGCATGCCGATTGATAGCATCGAGGCCGCGATCCGCTGGCGGCAGGCCCAGAGCGGCGACGACAGTGTCGTGGAACTCCGCAGGCGCAGGATCGGCGTTTTAAAGCAGCAAGAGCGCCGTGCACGCATCGAAGCCGACCAGGTGGAAAACAAGCTCATTCTCCGCAGCGAAGTGGCAGAGCGCGACATCGTGACCGCAACGGCCGTGAAAGGCTTCCTTCTCAAACTCGAAAACGAAATCCCCTTCCTTTGCCTAGGTCTACCAATCGAGAAAGCCCGCGAAATCTCCAAGCGGGAAATCCGCAAAATCTGGACCGCTTTTGCCCAAGGCTCAGAAGAATTTTGGAACAGTCACCCCGAAGCCAAACCCACATCGAAATCATGAATAAACTACAATCCCTCCGCCAAGAACTCCGCACGCTATGCGCCGAAATCCGCGCCATCAAAACCGCTCCGGCATACGATGAATGCCAAGCCTTTCGCGATGGTCTCCGCGAGGGCTTGGAGGCTGCAATCGCTGCCGACGGGGAAGTGATTCCCCGAACGCTTGACATCCGCGTCACATCCCAGATTCAAAGGCCATGACCACGACGGCACCGACGATCCTCCAACTCTCGAAAGCCTATGGCATCAGCTCGAAATACTGGCATCACATTTCCCGCACCGCTGGGATCACCCGCGAGGATTGGGACGAACCGGATTTCATTTTCCGAAAGCTTCTTGAGCGAAACGACTCGCCACTTCGCCAGCGTCTATCAGACCCGCAGACCCGCGCCGTCATTCGCAAAATTCTCCTTAAATTAAACCACTAAATCAAATGCAGTTCTCTAATCAATTCCAGCAATTCATAAACTCGGGCATCCGTCCCGACTCCGTCCAAGCATCAAGTGCCCTACTCTCCGAGGCCCGCAGCATTATTCTTGATATCGTGAACCGCGTTGAGTCGGGCGAAATCAGGATGGAAAGCCACGGCGAGCGCACCCTTGCCGCTGGCAAGAAAGCAATCGCCGCCCATCAGCAGTTGAATGCAAAACAAGCAGCAGCGGCAAAGCCAGCGCCAGCTATCCCTGCGCCAGCGAAGCCCGCACTCGAAACCGCAGCATCATATGCCACTCCCCAGCTGAAGATGGAGCGCGACGAATTCCGCAAGCTCACTCCGCAGGATAAGGGTCGGTTTGTGAAATCCGGCGGCACCCTCGTTTAATCCTACCCCTAACTATTATGACCAATTCCGAAAACATCGAAACCATTCAGCGCGAAATTAATATCCTCGCGCTTGAGATCGGCAATGTTCCCGAAGAGCTGAAGTCTATCTTTTGCGTTGCCCGTGACGTCGCACAATTACGCGAACGCGAACGGCAATTCCTTGCAAACCGTGCCCTGCTGCAAAACCGCGATCCGTTGCATGGAGGCATCGAGGCCCTCGTCATCGCTGAGAGTCGATCCGCGCAATGCGTAGAGCTTGGAAGGTTGGAAGTTTTTCACTCCGCTCTGGAGGCCTCCGTGGAACTCGCAGAGGCCAGGAAGATTTTGAACCCGTTGCTGGCCGAGCATTCGGTTTTGATCGGCAAACTCCAGACCGCGCAGAGCGACCAGTTCACCGCCGAATCAGATGCACGCGCCGCCATCGAGGCAGCGACGCAAGCCGCCGTCGCTGCCATCGAGAAAAGCCCCGCCGTTATCCGCGCGCGGAATTTGCTCGAACTGGCCAGCGCGTAAATTCTCCCGCCGCTCATGCGGGAATCAGGTGCCGCCGTCTCTGGAAACAGGGACGGCGGTTTTTCCTCGCCCGCGCGCGCGTGGAGGGACCTTTGGAGGTTATCGGACAAATTTTTGTCCGAAGGCGCAACCTTGCCCGCGCGCGCGTGGAGGAACCGCTGAATTCTGACATCCACCATTGGCGGGAGTGAGACCCTCGCCCGCGCGCGCGTGGAGGGACTCTGGGAAAATATTTTCCCCGTCTGCTTTAACTCCCCTCGCCCACGCGCGCGTGGAGGGACCTCAAGATAGCTCAATTGAGCTATCTGCGGCAGTCACCCAAAAGCAAGCCGCAGCAGAGCGGGCGCTTGTGGGGGAGCGGATGGCGAGTTTGGTGCAAGGCGGTGATCGCGGAGCGGGTTGAGAAGGAGCGGCGGGAGCGTCAGTCTGCTACTTTAAGCGAGACGCTGTCTTCGGTTTCAGGCAATAATTTGCCCCAAACTCACGACGATAATGGAATCTTAATCCATAAGACTCACCACTTGCATCCTGACTTTGAAAGAAACATCAAACGGATGGAGCGGGAGTCGTCAGATGTTCGCAAGACCGCAACCAAAGCCGCCGAGAACCCGGCACCTCGAAGACCGGGGAATCGCCACGCTGGCCGGGATGGGGATGGGTGGAGAGGGAACGAAGGGAGAAACAGGCCGCAACTCAGGAGAAGGTAGCACCCCTATCTGACAAAAAATTGCCAGATAGCCAGCCGCAAAGATCCACCGAGAAAGCCGCCGAGCTTTTCAACACGAACCGCACCTACGTCAACCAGGCGGTGAAGATGAAGGAGGCCGCGCCGGAAGTCTTCGAGAAGGTGAAGGAAACCCGCGACGCCGTAGCCGCCGAGAACCCGGCACCTCGAAGGCCCCGAGGAATCGCCACGCTGGCCGGGATGGGGATGGGTGGAGAGGGAAACTCTATCAGAAACGATTAGGGCACCCAAAGGGCAGGGGCGCTTTTCCGTGTTAGAATCAAGAGTGCTGCAAGC
>JBIPND010000583.1:0-3089 GCA_044374015.1 Luteolibacter sp.
CGGTAAGGTTGAGTTCCGCGACATGATCTCCGGCATCACCGTCACCAACGAGACCGACAAGGAAACCGGCAAAAAAGGCACCGTCGTCACCGAGCACAAGGAAGACCTTCACCCGCAGGTCGTCATCATCGATGAGAAGACCAAGGAAGTGAAAGCCAGCTACTCCATCCCCGTCGGCGCCCACCTTTCCGTCAAGGAAGGCCAGATCGTCACCGGCGGAACGCAGATCGCAAAAACTCCGCGTAAAGTCGCCCGCACCAAGGACATCACCGGTGGTCTGCCACGGGTTGCCGAGCTTTTCGAAGCCCGCAAACCGAAAGACTCCTGCGTCATCGCCAAAATCGAAGGCGCGGTTTCCTTCGGCGGCAACGTCCGCGGCAAGAAAAAGGTCATCGTCACCCACGCCGAAACCGGCGAACAGGTCGATCACTTGGTCCCGATGGGCAAACACGTGGTCGTCACCGACGGCGACATCGTCAAACGCGGCGATCAAATCACCGAAGGCCCCGTGTCTCCGGAAGATCTGCTCGAAGCTTGCGGCGCCCAGGAACTCCAAGAGCACTTGGTCAACGAAGTGCAATCCGTTTACCGCGTCCAAGGCGTGGAAATCAACGACAAGCACATCGAAGTCATCGTCCGTCAAATGCTCCGCAAGGTGAAAATCACCGACCCGGGCGACGCCGACCAATACCTCTGGGGCGACCAGGTGGACCGCACGAACTTCAAGCGCATCAACGCTGAAATCGTTGCCAACGGTGGCAAGCCCGCCGAAGGCGAGCCGGTCCTGCTCGGCATCACCAAGGCCTCGCTCGAGACCGATTCGTTCATCTCCGCCGCTTCCTTCCAGGACACCACCCGTGTCCTCACCGAAGCCGCGACCCTTGGACGCGTCGATTACCTCAGCGGCTTCAAGGAAAACGTCATCATGGGTCACCTCATCCCCGCCGGCACCGGATTCTATCACCACCGCGAGGCGGAGTTCGAATTCACCGTCGAAGAACCGGAGCCCATCATCGCCCCGAAGGAAACCTTCGAAGACGACGAAGACGCTGCAACCGCGTAATCCCTCACCAATCAAACCAAGCCCCGGCGCGCCCACGCGAGCCGGGGCTTTTTGTTTCAACCGGACCGCGAAATTCATTTCGCCCGTAGCTTCGCCGCAAGCTGGCGGAATGATTCCGGAACGCCAACCTCTCCAATCATTCCAATCGACGTCTTCAATCAATGGATTCATCTCCCGGAGCATCCTGGATCGGCTGGCCCCCGGCGCTGATCGGCCCGAATGCTTGTGAGTCGGGACTGACGCTTTTGACTCACATCGTTGTCACCTCATTCACAGGCCAACGAGGACGTTGGCGTTCCCAGGGCGCGCTGACGTCCTCGTCGGCTGGCGAATGGGAAGCCAACGAAAAAGCCGTGAACGACCCATCGTTGTCACCTCATTCACCCACAATCATTTGTCTGTTACCTTGTAACGCCTTCACCGCTAGCAGGAAATGCGCGCTTGCTGGCACCAGATGGCCTTCCAGTAACTTGCCTGCGCGTCCGTGTTCGTCCGGGTAGGCAAGGCGGTAAAACCTCGCTGAGGAAATCAAAAGAGGGACAGGGTCACCCCGCCCACGGACGCATTGTCCACGGGCGGGATGAGGTATTCGTTCATTAGGCGGCTTGTTGGCGACGGCGACGGGCGATTAAGCCTGTTGCACCGAGGGCGAGAAGCGCGAGGCTGGAGGGCTCGGGGATGGCGGCGGCGGCGTCGATCATGGCTTTGCCGGTGGAGATGCTAAGCTCCGAGCCACCCACGGCGTAGAGATCCTGCGGGTTCGGGATATCGTTTAGGGTAGCAATCGCCATGAGGTAGCCTCCACCCGAACCATCCAAATAGAACTGGGCGACCGCTTCATAAACCGAATCATTCCCATTAAATGAGATACTGGCATAGTTCTGATCCCCCGACACAGCCCCAAACGCGAGAACACCGTTATTGTGCGACGACAATTATAACTACCCCCTGACGACAATTAAAATTACCCATTGAAGGGGAGGTTTTTCGGGGTGGGGCGGCATGCTGTTTGACGCCGGTCGGGGTGGCGGGTGCTGCTTCCGGGTTGTGGTCACCAGAACCCAACTCACCCGGCTCGTGATCGAGCGTAACCAAGGAAAAACTATCAGTATGTGTGCGATGAAATCAGGAATGTCCCGCAAGACGGCGGGCAAGTATTTGAGTCAGGAACATGGCCCGGAACCGCAGCGGGGGCCGCGCATTTGGAAGACGCGCAAGGATCCCTTGGCGGAGATCTGGCCGCGGGCGCTCTTGATGCTGCGCGACGCGCCGGAACTGGAGGCCAAGGCGCTTTTCGAGTATTTGGTGCCCGCCGCGGTGGCGGGCGCTGCGCCTGGCGAGTGCGGCTCCGGCGGCGGCGGCCCCGCCGAGGTGGAGGAGAAGCAGTTGCGGACCTTCCAGCGGCGGGTGCGGGATTGGCGGCTGGAAAACGGGCCGGGCAAGGAGGTGTTTTTCACCCAGGATCACACGCCGGGCAAGGTGCTGGCGATGGATTGGACGGACATGAACTCGGTGGGGATCACCATCGGCGGGCGGGCGCTGAAGCATAAATTGTTCCACGCGGTGCTGCCGTATTCGAACTGGGAGTGGGCGGTGCGGGCGCAGAGCGAGTCCACGCTGTCGCTGCGCGCGGGCTTGAAGGCGACGCTGGGCCGCCTCGGCCGGGTGCCGCGGGAGTTGCTCTCGGATCATTCCTCGACGGCGACCCATCAGTTGCGGCGGGGGGCCGCGGAGCGCGGGTTCAACGACGAGTATCTGGGGATTTGCGCGCATTTCGGCATCGCGCCGCGCACAATCAACGTGGGCAGGCCGCAGGAAAACGGTTCGTGCGAGAGCAGCCACGGGCATTTGAAACGCAGGATCAAACAGCATTTGCTGCTGCGCGGGACGGCGGATTTCGCCGGCGAAGCGGAGTATGATGCTTTCCTGGTGAAGGTGTTGGAGGCGGCCAATCTGAAACGGGCGAAGCGTCTGGGCAAGGAGCTCGCGGCGATGCCGGAGAAGCGGATCGCGGATCTGGCGGATT
>JBIPND010000585.1:0-3085 GCA_044374015.1 Luteolibacter sp.
TGTCCAGCGACAATTAAAAATTCCGTTGGCGACAATTAGAACTTCCCACCGGCGACAATTAAAACTGCCCACTGACGACAATTACAAACAGGGCTCTTCGGGGACTCCCCCCGCTCCCCTGGGGGACGGGAGGGGAGAAGTCCCCGGAGGGGATTTAGGGGGGATCAAACGGGGTCGAGCTGCCTCAGCTCGGCGGGGTTTGGGGCGGCAGCCCCATCAGCCGCATGGAGCTAGCCGGCGGCTGGTTCGGGCTCTTTCTCGCTAGCCTTTTTCACCCGTTGGCTCGCGCCGTCGAACTCCAGGATGATGGAGTGATGCACCAATCGGTCGATGGCCGCCATCGTCGTCAGCGGATCCTTGAAGATCTGGTCCCATTGGCTGAAGACGAGATTCGAACTGATCAGCAGGCTCCGCCGCTCGTAGCGCTCGGCTAACAGCGTGAAGAGCACTTCCATCTCTTCCCGGCTCTGCTGCACGTAGCCGATGTCGTCGAGGATGAGCACATCGTAGCGGTCGAGTTTTTTGAGTTCGTTCTCCAACCGCAGGTCGCGCTTGGCCGCCAACAACTGACCCACCAGCTTGAACGCCGGACGAAACAACACCCGCTTGGAGTGGCGCAGGATGAGTTCCCTGCCCAGGGCCGCCAGGAAATGCGTCTTGCCGCGCCCCGGCAGGCCGAAGGCCAGCACGTTATCCCCACGATCCACAAAGCCGCCATCGATGAGCGCGGGCAACTGCCGCCGCACCTTGACCGGCAACAACGCCTCATCGAGCGTGCTGAGCGTTTTGGTCTCGGGCAGCCCCGACTCGGAGAGCAGCCGCGCCGTGCGCTTCTGGGCGCGTTCCACCGCCTCGCTCTCACACAGGTGGCGCAGCACCTGCCGATGGCTCCAGCCTTCCTTCTCGGCGCGCCGCATCACCTCCTCGTATTGGCCCGCCATGGTCGTCAGGCAAAACGAACGCAACAGGATCGCAGTGGGGTCCGTTAGGGCACTCATACCGCCACCTCCTCGCCTTCACTTGCTTCGTCCGGTCCGTCCTCATCGCAACCATCCAGCAGCGCGTCATAAGCCTTCAGGCACACTGCCAAGGGCGGCCGCTCCCGCCACTGCTGCTGGAGGTCCCTCCATGTGTGAATCATCGCCAGCACCTCCTTGGCCGAGATGACCGGGCGGGGTGCCGAAAACAATTGTTCCAACGCATTTTCCACCACGGTTTGACCTTCATCGGCGGCCACCTTGAGGATCTCCAGATAGCGTCGGTCCGCATCCTGGCCGACTCGTGTTAGATGATCGTAGGTCGCCCGATAGACCGGTGCCGGAAACATCTCCTCGCGCCAGCGGTAGCCGGCAAACGCTCCGGGCTTGCGCAGCAAATGGCCGATCACATGGCGGAAGTCGATCACCGCGCCCCGGTCGCCGCCGCCCAGCGGCAGTTGCGCCACCTCCTGCGCACCCGCCAGCAAAACAATGCGGTTTTCATAAATGCGCGCCAGCAGCTTCGTGCCGATCAGCCTGCTGGGAACCGAATAGCTCTGCTTGCGCACGCGGATCGTGCTGTTGTTGCCGACGCTCACCATCAGTTCCCGGTAGTCCGGCAGATCCGCGACCCCCGTCTCCCTCATCGCCGCCAACTCCTCACCCAAACGCCTCGTTCTGAGCCGGTTGGCCGACTCCAACACCCCGATCAAAAACCGGTCATACTCCTCCTCGCTGGAAAAGTCCCGGCTGCCGCGCAACAGCAGATGCTGGCCGATGCGCCGCTTCAAATGCCCGTGGGCACTCTCGCAGGAACCGTTCTCCTGCGGCCGCCCCACGTTGATCGTGCGCGGTTCGATGCCGTAATGCGCGCAAATCCCCAGATACTCCTCGTTAAATCCCCGCTCCGCGCCGTCCCGCTTCAACTGGTGGGTCGCCGTCGAAGAGTGATCCGTGAGCAACTGCCGCGGCACCCGGCCCAAGCGCCCCAGCGTCGCCTTCAAGCCACCGCGCAGCGACAGCGACGACTCGCTCTGCGCCCGCACCGCCCACTCCCAATTCGAATACGGCAGCACCGCATGGAACAACTTGTGCGCCAAAACCTTGCCCTCGATCATGATCCCCAAACCGCCCATATCCGTCCAATCCACCGCCAGCACCTCGCCGGGCTTGTGGTCCTGCGTGAAAAAAACCTCCTTCTCCGGTCCCTCCGCCAGACGCCAACTCCGCACCCGGCGCTGGAACGTGCGCAACAACCCCTCCTTGATCCCGCCGGGATGGCTTTGCGCCAGATGCTCGAACAGCGCCTTCGCCTCCAGTTCGGGCGCCTGGCCTAACATGGCCAGCGCCTGCGGCCAGACCGCTTCCAGCGGGTCTTCCCGCGTCCTCCAGGTGTGCGGCGTCTGCCGCTGTTCCAACACATCGTCCTGCCGCAAATAATTGCGCGCCGTATTGCGGGACATCCCCGCTTTGATTGCACTCATGCTGATGTTTGCTCCTTGGTTGCGCTCGTAAACGAGCTTGGTGAGTTGGGTTCTATTGACCACAACCCAGAGCAGCACCCGCCGCCCCAACCGGTGTCAAACGGCATGCCGTCTCACCCCCAAAAACCGCCCTCCCAACTGGGCAGTTTTAATTGTCGTCAGCGCCCAGCTTTAATTGTCGTCACACAACGCGCCGATGTGGAAGCCAACTGTTTCCCCCGGGGCCGCGTCGTCGGCTCGCCGGGCCACCGGAAAGCCCGCAAAGTCTTGTGCGCCCGTCTCGAGGAAGTCGGTTGCGTTCCCTTCAGCGGCGACTCGTTCGAGCTGCCCTATCAGCGGAACGGCACATCGTTCTGCAATCTCGTAGGCATGATCCCCGGCAGCAACCCGCGACTCGCGCCGCTGCTGGTGGGTGCCCACTACGACAGCGCCATCGCCGCCCCGTGCGCCGATGACAATGCCGCCGCAGTCGCCATCGCGCTTGCGGCGGCCGAATCCGTCGCTTCCGAGAGCGAACTTGAACGCGACCTGATCATCGCGATCTTCGATGCCGAGGAATGTCCGTTTTTCCACTCCGGGAGCATGGGCAGCCAGCGGTTCTATCACGATCAGCGCGGTGGGCGA
>JBIPND010000586.1:0-3084 GCA_044374015.1 Luteolibacter sp.
CCACTGCGGCCAAGCCCCTGGTCATCGCCATTACGCCCACCGCAGCCCTGGTCGCTGGCAGCGGCCCCCGCGTGTTTCCCATCATCGAGGCCTCCACCCTCACGGGATTCGATGCCGCCGCCATCGTCATCGATACCACCGCCATCACCGGACTGGACGGGATCTGGACCCTGCGGAAAACCGGCAACACGCTGGAGTTGGCATTCAATCCGGACCGCTACGCCGCCTGGATCACCAACTATCCCGCCATCGCCGATCCCGGCGAAGATGCCGATCCCGATGGCGACGGCTGGAGCAACCGCGACGAATGGATCGCAGGCACTGATCCGACCGATCCCGCCTCGCGCTTTGTGACCACGGTCTCACCCGCCGGCCTTGCTTTCAACCGCACTCCGGGACGCACCTATCTCGTCGAAACCTCGGACCAACTCACCGGTTGGTCGCCACACGCTGAGATTCCCGAGGGCACCGGGCCGATGATCGTTCCCCATCCCGAAAACCCGGGCGAGCGGCGTTTCTATCGAATTCTGATCCGCTTGTTGCCCTGATAGGCCGCGCACCCAACATCGGTGCCGGGGCGACTGTTTCTCATGAATACCAGGCGATCACCGAGAACTGGGCCGGCTTCGTCAGTCCTGACGGACGCGGGGTGGACGTGCTGTTCCCCGGCACCGACCGCATCACCACCGACCGCCACCCCGGCCCTCCCGGCCCTCCCGGCCCGAAAGGCGGCGGTTGCTCGTATTTCGCACCGCTCCGCACCATGGCCATCACTCCCGGCCTGGTGTTTGAATATGATGTCTATCTAACCATCGGCACGGCGGAGGAAATACGGCACCGCTTCAAGCCCATCGCCAGGAAGTACCTGGATCTGACGGGCGGATGAACGGGATGCCTGCGGGAAGCTGTGAGATCCGTGCGTGGCGGAAGCCGGCGTGACAATTAAGCCCTGAGGATAATTGTGCCGCCGACCCCACGGGTTATTCTGTCGCTTGAAAAGGTTGGAATCATTTCGTGGTGTTTCCGCAGCTTCGTTAGACCTATGCAAACCCTGCATCGCCGCCGCCGCCTTGGATTCACGCTCGTGGAGCTTGTTGTCGTCATCACCATCATCGCCGTGCTTGCGGCCGTGGTCATGATGATGGCCTCGCGGATGCGAAGAACCGCCGACGAGGCGGTCACCACCGCCAATCTCCGTCAGATCGGCCTGGCCCTGGTCTCATTCACTGCGGAAAACAACCGCTTCCCCAGCATGCAGGGCGATCCCGTCTGGGACCGCAGCATCCTGCCGTTCCTCGGCTATTCGAACCTGCCCGCCGGCACCGGCAACATCAGCGCCAAAACCTACGCCGATCTGGAAGGCGTCGCCAAAATCTTTGCGGCTCCCGCCGACAAGGAGCCGCGGTCCAAGGATTTTTTCAAACGCAGTTTCGCCATCGTTCCGTGGACCACCAACTGGTCCAACGGCACCGCCTTCCGCGGCTGGAAAGGCCTGCCCTTCAACAAGGGGGTCCGCTACTCGATGCTCAACTCCCCGGAACAGGCCGCCATGCTCGTCCAATGGTATGAGGGTGCCTCCGGAACCCCGAACTATCTCGGATCCGGCGCACACGCCTACCACGACATCGGCGGCCGCCAACCGGCGCTCGGCAACTATCAGCTCGTCCTGTTCGCCGACGGCCATGTCGAAAAACTCTCCGCCCGCCTCAGCAACGCCGAATTCGTCGCCAAATACTGGCCCGGCACCATCGGCAACATCAACTGATGCGCCCCATTCGTTCCCTATCCGGTTTATCAGCTGGATTTTCAGCAGACGTCGTAGAACCAAATTCATGAAATCCAAAAAATCCATCCACTCCGCCTTCCTCCTGCTCGCCTTATCGGCGGTTACCACTCAGATCACTTAATCGCAGACGGTCGAAATCGATCCCGTCACCGCCACCATCCCGGATACCGGCGCTGCCCGGAAATTCGCCCACCTCAGTGTGACAGCCGCTCCCTAACCGACGTGGCGAGCTTCGCCACGCTGTCCGGAGTCCAAGCTTTAGCTTGCTTCTTCAAGAGCACGGTAAACCGTGAACTCCGGACCGCCTTCTGGTGGCACACGGCCGAATGGGTTGCGGCGAAGAAATGACCGAAGCGGGTTTGCGCGTAGCAGCTTCATTCCACTGCCCGGAGTTCAAGCTTTAGCTTGCCTCTTTGCGCGGAGTCCGCGCGCGCTTCACGCAGCCAAGCTCACGCCCCGGATTCCGGACCCGCGGCTGGCCACCCGGGTGATCGCCACTGCAAAATCATCCCTAAGGATGATTGCCGCCCTGACTTAACGGAATACTCTCAGGATCGGCCCTGCGGCAGGCTTGGCTGCTTCATCGCCCTAAAATGCGCCCCGCGACGGCCAACGAACCGCGTTTGAAACCCACCGATCCCTCCGATTTTTAATTCATGAAACCCAGGTCCCTCTCGCCCTTCTCCGCCGCCGCCCAAGCCCGGCGACCCGCTGAACTCCGTCTGTTATTCTGACAAAATCCAACAAACCCCCATGAAACCCACCAAATCCAATCGTTTCTCCCTCCTGCTCGCCACCAGCGGCCTGATCTTCAGCGGAGCCCTTTATTCCCAAACCGTGGAAATCGATCCCGGAGCCGTCCCCGCAACCCACAGCTTGGTCAAAGCCTGGGAATTCAACACCGATGGCGACCCGGAAGGCTGGGCCGGCAACGGCTACGGCCCGCTCACCGTCGCCGGGGGTGTCATCAGCGGCAGCACCACCAACGGCGACCCGCAGATCGCCAGCACCTTCACCTCCATCCCGCTTGGCTACGGGACCATCATCGAATATGGCGTCAAGATCGAGCCCCTCGCCGCCACCGCCAGCAGTGGATCGATTTTCTGGGCCGACTTCGGCGGCGGTATTTCCGGCCCCCGTTCCAGAAGCGTCACCATCCCCGAAGACAACGCCCAGCATGTCGTCCGCATCACGTTCCCCGGCGGCGTGAAAAACCTCACCTCGCTCCGTCTCGACCCCACCTCGACCACCGGCAAGACCGTTTCCTTCGACTACGTCCGGGTCTATCACTATCAGCC
>JBIPND010000587.1:0-3082 GCA_044374015.1 Luteolibacter sp.
TTCGTCGCCATCGGCCAGCCGCTGGGCCTGCTAACCGTTTCTATCGCCCACATCACCTTTTGCATCAGTTATGTCACGCTGGTGGTGCTGGCGCGGCTGCAGGATTTCGATTTTCAAATCGTCGATGCCGCGCGGGACCTTGGAGCGACGAAATTCCAGGCGTTCTGGAACATCGTCTTCCCGCTGTTAGCGCCCGGGATTCTGGCGGGCGGTTTGCTGGCGTTCACGCTATCGATCGATGACTTCGTGGTGACGTTTTTCGTCAAGGGCCCGGGCGCGGACACGCTGCCGGTGGTGATTTACAGCATGATCAAAAAGAGCCGCGAATTCCCGGTGATCAACGCGCTGAGCACGCTGCTGCTGCTTGTCACCTTCGCCGCCGTGTGGGGCTCGCAACGATTGGCGGGGCGTCCCGGAGGGGCCGAGGGGTGAATTCGATGGATTTTTCACAGGAGGAAACGGAGGAAACAGAGGGGTTCTTCCTGGGCTGACGCCCCTAAGGAGAGGCGGACTCCGGCCGCCTTGCCCATGGATGGCCCATGAGGCGAGAGAATCGCTTTTCGGGGTCGCCTCATGGGCTGGGGCGGCCGGAGTCCGCCCCTCCTTATGGGCGGCGGGCATTTTCCGGCTTTCCATTCGGCCACTCCGCGCCATGTTGATTTCCTGATGGAACCTCTTGTGGCACTTTCCTGGTTCTTCCACCTCTGCGTGGTCCTCGCGATACCGGTCGCCTGGGCCTTGCTGGTGTATTTCAAGCGCCGCATGGGCCGCAGCTACGACGGGGCGGTGGAAGCGAGTTCCGAGGAAATTCTGGAAGAACTGGATCGTGAGTTCACTCCCGTCCGCCGGACGACCATCCGGACGCAGACCGAATACCTGCCGTTTGTGTTCGAATGCATCCGGGAAAACATCGACTCGGGATTTGAGGATCCGCAGATGTATTCGCTGCTGCAGAGGATCGAACACCATCGGCCGGATGAGGAACGCAGCGCGAGATTCACCGTGGTCTCCGGCCGCCAACGCAGCGATCTGCACCTGCGCTGGGTCCGCGACTCGTGCGACCGGATCCTGCTGCGCATCCAGGGCGCGCCCGCCATCATCCGCGCGCTTAGGGATCACCAACGGCGGATCCCGAAAGCCCTCGTGACCTGAGAACGGCGGCCTGACTCAGAGCCCGAGGAAATTCCGGATCAGGCGGATGCCGGTGTCCTGGCTTTTTTCCGGGTGGAACTGGCAGGCGAAAAGATGGCCGCGCTCGATGGCACCGGCAAAGGTCTGGGTGCCGTAGGTGGTTTCCGCGACCACCACCGCGGGATCCAGCGGCTCGGGGAAATACGAGTGGACGTAGTAAAAATACGGTTCGGCACCGAGGCCTTTCCAGACCGGGGTTTCGCCGCGTTTGGAGACGGCGGAGTTCCAACCCATGTGCGGGATTTTCAATCCGGGTTCGTCCACAAACCGGCGGACGGTGCCCGGGATGATGCCGAGTCCTTTGGCATCCGGGGCTTCCTCGCTGGAATCGAACAAAATCTGATAGCCGACGCAAATGCCGAAGTAGGGCCGGTCCGCGGCGATCCAGTCCTTGAGAAAGCTATCGAGCCCGCGTTTTTCGAGGCGCTCCATGCAATCGCCAAACGCGCCTTGGCCAGGCAGGATCAAGTGCGTGGACTCGCCGACCTGATCCGGGCTGGCGACGATCTGCGGGTCCTGGCCGAGCGAGTGGAGCGCATTGGCGACGCTGCGGAGATTGCCACCGCCATAATCGATGATTCCGACTTTCACAGCGCGTCCTTGGTGCTTGGAATGCCGATCACCCGGGAGTCCCGCTCGCAGGCATCGCGCAGCGCGCGGGCCAGGCCCTTGAAGATCGCCTCGGCGATGTGGTGGCCGTCGCGGCCGTAAAGCAGCTCGACGTGGATGTTGGCGCGGAGGTTCGATGCGAGTGCCCGGCAGAATTCCTCGACGAGGGTGAAAGGCATGTTCGGCGCGGAGGGCGTGCCGACCGGGGCGCGGAATTCGAGGTGCGGGCGGTTGCTGAGGTCGATGACGACGCGGGCGAGGGTTTCATCCATCGGCAGATAACAGCAGCCGTAGCGGCGGATGCCTTCCTTGGTGCCGAGCGCCTCGCGCAGGCAGTCGCCGATGACAATCCCGGTGTCTTCGATGGTGTGATGGAAATCCACCTCGATATCGCCGGCGGTTTTCAGCTTGAGATCGAACAGCCCGTGTTTGGAAAACAGCGTGAGCATGTGGTCGAAAAACGGGATGCCGGTATCGATGGTGGAAACCCCCGAGCCGTCGATGTCCAACGAGAGTTCGATCTGGGTCTCCGCGGTCTTGCGGCTGCGGGTGGCGGTGCGGGGCGCGGGCATGAGTCTGATGGAAATTTCCTAAGCAGCGCTTATTTGAGGTCCTTCGTCTTGGCTTCCAAAGGTTCGAGATAGCGTGGGGCGACCTTCGCGGTTTTGGCGGCGGTGATGGCGGCGGTGACGGTGGCCTTGGGTGCCGCGCCATTGATGGCGGCGTAGGCCTCGCGGTAGGCCTTGCCGCCATCCACTCCGAGCGCGGTCGGCACGGCGGCGAGCCGCTTGGTTTCGGAGTCACCGAAGGCGATGTTGTCGGTGATCGAGGCCTTGTGATAGGGATTGGCGGTGAGCCAGGTTTTCACTCCGGTTTTCTCGGATTGGTAACGCGCCTCGATGGCGGCGTCCTCTTCCTGGATCGCGCCTTCCGTGACCCGCCGGTCTTCCGGAGCCATCCGCTCGAGGCCGACCTGACGCTCCTTGATGCGGGCGTCGATCCCGGTGAGCTGCTCTCTCAGGTCGCCGACATAGCGCCGGATCACCTGACTCATGAACGGGGCGAGGGAGCCGTAGGAAAGCGTGGTGCGATAATCGCGGTCAAATTCCAAGAAGACCCGGAGGGCTGCCACTACCTGGTTTTCGGCGACCAGCGTGCGGATTTTCGCTTCGTGCATGCGGGCGTCGAGATCGCAGGCATTGGCCTGATAGTCGTCGGCGGAGATCATCTTGCCATTGAGCTTGATGGCGCCGGCGGCGACTTGCACGGACTCGGCCTTGAG
>JBIPND010000588.1:0-3081 GCA_044374015.1 Luteolibacter sp.
TCCTCCTCCCTATTTGCCCTGATTTTAGCCCTATCGCGGAAGTTCGCGGCCGTGCATACGACCTTGGCGAGGTCTTCGCGGGAGTGCCTGAAAGAATAAGCCATATAGCCGCCGGTCTTGCCCTTCGAAAATCTGAACCTTGCGTAGAATCCAAGATCCTCCAGCGCGTCACATGTTTCTCTAATTATTCTCCTCGATAGTGGCGGCGCGAGGTGATCGGGAATTTTGGTAGCGGCTTTGAAATCGGACTTGCTGGTAAATCCGCAGGCTCGATGCTGAATCGTCTCCCATCCAATAAAGGCAAATTCATTGCTATTCCGCTTCACGCTCAAGATTGCGGCGAGGATGCGAAATTCTCTCCATGAAATACCACGATCCGGCCACTCGGTGCCGGGTTGGTGTTCCTCCCGGGCCTGTTCAAACGCTGGCCAGAGATATTTGCTGGCCATCCTTACGAGAGCGCCGCCGGTCTTCACTTTGCCGACAGCATCAATTATTTTGTCGATGTGGGACGGAGTTGTCGCTCCAAGGCTTAGGTTGCAAATTTTCGCACCGACAAGGACGGCAGCGCGCCGCTGTCCCGCGCTGATATTCCACTTAATCTCATGCTTCTCGATAACCTCTTCGAGCATCTCTTGAAATTGGTCTTCGTCATTTTGATAAAGACCGATTCCAGCGTTCATGATTCCACAATCCAAGGCAAGGTTGATTGCATGGAATGAGGTTAATGGTTCAGCCACGCCTTGAAGGGCAGACAACGGAAAGGTGAAGTATTTCCCACTCTCACTCACAATCCCGCCTTTCCAGTTCGTTGAGGATGGAAAGGAGCCGGTCGGCATCAACCTTGCTGCGGCGGCCTGGTGGTCGGTCCAGCAGGCACGGGTCGAAGCTGTCGAGGATGTCGCGCCCGTCGGGGCCTGTCGTCATGCAGGCGAGTGTGTGATCGGCCGTGCGGCGCTGGTAGTCGGTCAAGCCGGCGTCGAGTTCGTTTTTGGGAGGATTGTTCATGATAAAATCAGGATGAGGAGTTTTGAGGTGATGAAGGCGGTTGTGCCCATAACGATGGTGATGTGGAATTTGATTTCGATGTTCATTTCCAGCGGGTGTTAAGGGTTTCGATCAGGGATTTGATTTCATCTTTCGTTAGGCGTGGAATGGTTGCTACAATGGCAGCCAGTGCATCACGCTTTGTTTCTAAGCGACCGTGGCAATATGAGATGCATGCGTTGAGTGCCTGCTCCCGATGGATATCGTTCTTGAGGATTCGATTCAGATGGGTCTTCGCCACGTTCCAGATATCCAGCGCATCGCTTGGAATATAGCTCGGGGTCCGCTGCGGCTTCTCGCCATCTACGACCAGCGGTTCGGGTTCATCGTCCTGCGGCGCAGGTGCTGGTGCTGGTGCTGGTGCCGAGGGTCCCACGATCTCCGCGTCGAGGATGACAGGAACAGGTGATGGGCGCGGAGCTGGTGCTGGTGGGGACTCGATAGCCGTTAGCTTGTTTGCCCTTCCCGATGATTCCCGGATATATCGGATCGCATCGCGGACGCCGCGCAAATGCGCAACGGTAGCGTAATTGGTGGCAATCGACATGTATGTCTGCGCGGTCCTTGGCGGGATTTCCGTCAAATGTTCGACATACTTCAAAAACTGGCCATGAGGGATTTTCGCCTTGAGCGCGATCAGGACGATTCCCGTCTGGCCTGCATGTATGAGCGTTTGCTTGGCTGCCTTGATCGCTTTGCCGTTGATGTCCTTGGCGAGTTCTACTAGTTCACCTTGGGACATGCCGTCGAGTCTGGAATGATCCACGACAATCAGGTCTTTGTGGAAGGTGGAGGTGGAGGTGATCGCGCTCATAATGCACCTCCCATGAAGAATTCAGCCAGTTTTGCGACGGCGAGCAGGAAGGCGACGGCGGCGGCGATTTCGATGTAAGTGATCACTTGGTCGCTCCCTTCCAGCCAATTGCCTTTACCCGGTTAGCCTCAATAAAGGCGGCGATGTCTGCGGGGTCGAATCGCAAACAGCGGCCGATGCGGACAGTTGCCAACTTGCGTTCCTCAACCAGGACTTGGACGGTCCGGCGTCCCACACCGAGTGCGCGGGCGGCTCCGTCGGTGTTAAGTAGTGCGTGAACTTCTGCGGTCTCGCGGCGCGTCTTGTATGCTTCGTTTGTTGCCATGACGCGAAATTGCGCACCATTAGATCTCCATCCCAAGCCGAAAATTTACAAATGTTGGCGGGAAAACTAGTTTGAACTCCTGGGATATCGTGAGGAGTTCAAGCAAACCCAAAATATGTGAAAATATATCACACGGTTAGACACGAAAAAGCCCTTCTGGGGAAATCAGAAGGGCTTTGTTGGATCGCGGGGTCTGCGGGAAATCTGGTTATGCTGTCACATCCCCACCGGATCAGCGGGCCGGATTGCGAAATACTTCGTGGCGGCCTCGCCAGTCACGATCTCGCGGTAGTGCTTTTTGATGATGTTCGGGGAGTTCCCGCACTCATCGGCGACAAGTGCAACGTCGCGGGTTTCTGCGGTCCGGTAGGTGACGTAGGAGTGGCGAAAACCATCGAAGATTGCTGCGACTTTTGCCGCTACCAGGACTCGCCGGATTTCCGGTGAGAGTGCGGCCAGCTTCTGCGGCCATGCTTTGCCACTGCGGCGCGTCTGAGCGGTCAGCCATGCTTTGCAGGGCTCCGTCAAGGTGGCGATGCGCGCGCCCGTCTTTGTGCCTGCCGGGATGCGGAAATGGCCGTTTGAAAGGTCGATGGTGGAAAGGTCGGTGGCCAGCGTTTCGGATGGCCGTAGTCCCGCAAACAGTCCAAGGGCGATAGCGGGCAGGGCTGGCGAGTCCATGGCAAGAGCAGCGGTCAGGATGGCGGCGGCATCTTCGGGCGTGTAAGCCTGCGGCTCGGTGTCCTCCACCTTTTCGGGCTTGATGCTCGCCAGCGGGTTCCGGTGACACCACCCGCGCTCCAAGTCACACCCGAAGGCGAAGAACTCCTTGAGGTTTTTGCGGAGCTTGTTCCGGGTGACCGGATCCAACAACGAGTTGTTGCTGGACTTGGCA
>JBIPND010000589.1:0-3079 GCA_044374015.1 Luteolibacter sp.
CAGCGTTTGGTAACCGTAAGTGAGGCGGATTTCGTTGGCGGAGAGGAGAGCGGACATGAAGCGGCGCGCTTGTTGCCTATCTGCGGCCAAAGGTCCATCGCGGAATCGGCGGGCGGGGGCAGGAGAAAAAATGCTTGCGGTGGGCATCAGAACGTGCATCATTTGATGCATGAGAACAACTGTCACACTGGATGACGATTTGCTCGCCTCCGCCGCGAACTTTAGCGGGATCGACGAAAAGTCAAAGCTTCTGAACTTCGTTTTGGATGCCTACGTCAAGCGGATGGCCGCGCGCAGGCTGGCCGCCCTGGGCGGGAGCATGCCGGATTTTGAAATTGCCCCGCGGGACTCCCGGGTCTCTCTCGGCAGGGCATCCAGCACGAGTTTGAAAGTCGCTGACGAACCACTATGAAACCGGTGCTCGTGGATACTTGCGTCTGGGTCAGGCATTTCCGCCAGCGGAATCCTCTGCTGGTGGACATGCTCGTGGATGGGGAAGTCTGGTGCCACCCCATCGTCGTGGGCGAACTCTCGATGGGCACGTTGAAAAACCGCGCGCAGACCCTTTTGGATCTCATCCAGCTGGACCGGCCGCCGATTGCGACCTTCGACGAGACCCGGCAAATGGTGGAATCCCGTCGGCTCTGGGGCCGGGGCATCCAGTGGAACGACGCGCAAATCCTCGCCTCGGCGGTGATCGCCGAGGTCCCGCTGTGGACCTTCGACGAGCGGCTGAAGGAAATGGCGGCGGATCTGGGCGTGGATTATTCAGGTTAGACCGTCCCTCGAGGGCGTGAAATCACGGGGTTGCCCGGATGAGGAAACGATCTAGGATGAGCGCGCCATGAAAAGGATTCTAACGATTCACAGTTGCTGGGCCGCCGCCGTTTTAGGTGCGTTTGTGATCGGATCGCGGAATGGCGAACCGGCGGAAAGTGCCGGGAGCAAAGACGGGGGGCCGGTTGGCAACAAGAGGGCAAGCAGCCGGTTTTCAGAAATGGAATCGGCGATGCGGCCGGGTCGCAGTGGCAATCGGCCGGCGACGAACCGCAGCGACAGCGAACTTTCGAGGTTGTTTGGCAACATCGTATCGACCGCCGGGGGCTTGGACGCGCTCGCCGCGCAAGCCTTGAAGGACCCGAATCCGATCACCCGCCGGCTGGCTTTCGCCAAGCTGCTGGAGGCGCTCACACCGGAAAACGCCAAGGAGATCCGCACGCAATTGGTCACCCTCGGCGCGGACAGCGGGCAATGGAATGATTTCCACTACAGCTGGGGTGCGCTCGACGGCAAGGCCGCCTTCGATCACGCCGCCGCGAGTTCCGAGCGCGATCTCGCCATCACCATGACCGGCTGGGCGGCTGCGAACCCGGGCGAGGCGCTTGCCTTGCTCGACAAGCTGCCCCCGGAAATGCAGGGCCAGCGCGACGAACTCACAGCCAGCGTGGTGTCCGGACTCGCCCACCATGACCGCAGCATGGCCACCGATCTGGTCCTGCGACTCAGCAGCCAAGGCAACGAGCGGGCCGGCAATCTGATGGAAATCGTCGCCAACGAAACCCTGCGCACCGCCGGCCACGAAGCCGCCTCCCAATGGTCGGAAGCGCTTCCCGACGGACCTTTGAAGGGAACCGCCATGAGCCGGATCGCCGATGTTTATGCCCGGAAAGACCCGGCTGGCGCGGCACTTTGGGCGCAGAAATTCGCCAGCGAGAATTACGCCGCCCGCACCATCGAACGGGTGGGCGGGACGTGGGCGCAGAGTGATCCGGTGGCGGCGGTGGGATGGCTGGAAGGTCTTCCCGCAGGAAACGGCCAGATGGCAGGGCTGCGCAATGCGTTTGGCGACTGGGAAGACCGCGATCCGGCGGCGGCCGGTGAATACCTCGTGGCCATGCCGCAATCTCCCAAACGGGATTCGGCGATCAGCGGGTTTGCGATGGGCTACGCGTGGCAAAACCCCAAGCTCGCGATCACCTGGGCGCAGGACATCCAGGATCCGGCGCTTCGCCAAACTTCGCTGACCCGCGCCGGGCAGGCCTATTTCCGCCGGGATCCCGATGCGGCCAGGGTTTGGCTCGACTCAAGCGGTTTGCCTGAAGAAACCCGCAAGCAAATCGCGGATTCCAACAACCGCCGCTGAGAGATCTTGGAATGTAGTCGAGGACTTCAGTCCGGACTGGCACGCAGGGAAGACGGACTGAAGTCCTGGAACGGTTGGATGAGTGCGAAACAGCCGATTTTCATGGAAGATGTGGTTAGGGTTTCAAGCGTTCGGTGAAGGCGCGCCATTGGTTCTCGAGTTGCTCCGGTAGCCATGGTTTCGCATGCACGATGACGCGGTAGGAAAACGTGATTGTCTGGCGCGGCGCGAGTTCCAGCGTTTCGTTGAACAAGGGCGCGGGGCCTTCAGGCCGCTGATGAATTTCCACGACCACCAAAGGCCGCGATGCCAGGGATGATCGGCGGGCTCGAAGCCCGTTAGGATTTTACCCTCCACCGTCGCCAGCGGATGGAAACAGGATTTGGGCCGGGCTGGATCGAAGACCAGGCACCAGACGGAATTTCCGGCGTGGGATAGAGCCAGGCGGGTCTTCGTTTGCACCCATGAAAATCCGTCACCCGCCGATCCTGAGACCGTGGCCATGAAGACCATTCCGGCAACCCGCCAACCGATGAACGAATTTCGTATGACCGGGAGATAGATACCCCGCTTCCACGGGTGGATCTTTCAGCTCCCGATCCATGCTCAGCGGCGGCACTTTTCCAACAGCCCGGCGAGGAACCAGGTGATCTGGGCGAGGGCGTCCGAGTGGACGGATTTCCCGAGCGGGGCGAGGTCTTCGCGGCTCTCGGCGAGCAGGGCGAGGGCGGTGTCCACGGCGCTTTCGATGGCGCCTTCGTATTCGGCGATACCTAACAAAACAGGGAGGTCGAGCGGTTCCTGATCGAGGATGCGCTTGTTGAGTTTGATGCGCTGGGCCTCGGAGGCGGTTTCGAGGAGATTGAGGATGGGCAGGGTGAGCTTGCCCTTGATCAGATCGGTGCGGAGGGTTTTGCCGACGATTTCCTCGGAGCC
>JBIPND010000590.1:0-3075 GCA_044374015.1 Luteolibacter sp.
TTCTCCGACGAGTTTCAGACCCATTCTCGAATCGGCCTGTTGTGGACAACTTTCAAGAGGCTCACGCCGCTTCGCGGCGATTCGGGATCGATTTCACCCACAAATTTGGCGGAAGAGGCACTTTTAAGTTAAGTTCTTCTTCACCATTGAATACTAGATTTACTTGCACGTTTACTCTTTTGCATTATTCTACTCCAAATAGTTAACCCTGATGTGCGTTATTCATTTTGCAATTAATTTCCATTTTCCCGGCATCAATTCAAAAACCATGAAACGAGAGTTGGTTTCGACAAAGCGCACGCCTTCGACAGTGCTTTCACCCTTGCCTGCTGCCCAGACGATTTTGTCATTGATCTTCACTTCGGTGGCTGTTCTGCCAGAAGAGATGGGAATACCAACTTTTGCCAAAGTACCAACGGGCGATTCCAGCTCCATTGAGAAATTCGCCGCTGTCTCTTGCAGCAGGAGCCTGATGTCGCCCTTCACAGTTACGACATTGGCACTGATTTTTTTCAATGCACCCATCTGAGGAAAAACATTGTAGGTCGCAAAACCCGGCGAGCTTGGCGCAATGCCGGCGAAGTACTGCGACATGATGGTGAGCGGGCCGCCGCTCCAAGCATGGTTAATGGTTTCACTGCCAGAACCAGACCAGCCTTCCCACAGCGTGGTGTATTCGGGGTGATCCACCATCTTGTCGTAGCGCTTCTTGATTCTCGCCTGGGCGAGTCCTGCCTGATCCATGAGACAGAGAGCTTCCAGAACATATTTTTCCATGTAGGGACTGGCATAGTACTGTTTTTCAAAGACCTCGATCAGGGCCGGGTATTGTTCGGGTTTGGCAAAGCCCGCCAGGATCGCCAACGCGTTGGCGCGGTCGTCGGTTTGTTCTTTGTAGTCCGGAGAGCGATATTCGGTTCCTGTCCAATAGGTTTTATTGAAGTTGGCCTCAATGGATTTCATGCGCGAGTCGATCCACGGCAAATCGCCGTCCTTCTTCAGGGCAACTGCAGCATTGCGGAGTCCCTGCAAGCCGATGTAATACCATGCATCGTAAAGAATGGCCATGTCCTTATTATCGCCCCAATCGCCCCACTCCCAACCGCCACGTCGTGGCACGACAAGCCCTTCGGGGTTCATGGACCAGATCTCCATATAGTGCTTCATCCCAGGATACGCGATCTTGAGAGTTTCCATATCCCCGCTAAAAAGGCTGTAAGTCCAGAAGCCAGTGTTCCCAATGCTCGCCAACATTTGCAGCGGCAGGTCCGTGTCCCAATTACCAGCGGGAACAGGTGAGAACAGTACGCCATCGGGCTTTTGCCATGCAACCAGGTCAATCATGCACTTGCGCGCCAAGAGGTCCGAGCGTCGGTCAAACGCATAAAACGCTTCGCCAAGTTCAATGACCGCATCGCCCCACCAGAGGGCGCGTTCGCGGTCCGGGCAGTCCATATACGTATCGCGCATCGTGATATAGAGTGTCCGGAGGGCTTTGGTGCGAAGCCGGTTGAGGAAGTCATCGTCGCAATCGAATGTTCCGACAAACTCCGTGTCAAAGCCAGTCTCGCGATACATTAGATCCAGAATGGTGATGCCAGCGGGAATTTCGTATTGCACCTCGTGTCCGTTCATCCAGCCGTAGCACTCGAATTCCTGCTCGCCGTCACGGGTCACATACTCGGCCCGCACATTTGGCGAGCTTCCACCCATATAGTTGTCCATCTGAATTTTAATGACCTCTCCAGCCTTGGCCTTGATTTTGAAATAGGGCGTGATTTGGGCGTTGTAGGGGATTTTCGCCTTGATGGTTTTACCATCTGAGATCTTCGGAAGCGAGGAGCCGTTGGTGTAGGGTTTGAGTCCATAGTCTTTCCAGAAGGGAACCGGACGCTTGACCAGCCTGTTCCACGGCGCGCAATCCGGCGAGCCTAGCTCCTTGGCTTGCGGCCATGAGGTCGCAGGAAAACCGGGCATCTTCCAGCCCGCAATATCTTTTCCTGCATCAAACCGGATGTTCGATTCGGGAAGCCTGCCATTGGGATGGGGTGCGCCCGTGTCGCCGAAGGACGAATGCACAATCGCGCGCCAGGAGGAGTCGCTGATGATTTGTTCTTTCCCTGCAACCAGCTCGAACAGCAGACCGCTCTTGCCACTGCTCTTGTGGCTGAAGCCCTCCTTGCCAAAATACCACGCGAGGATCGCGATTGTATTTGGACCCTGCCTCAGATGCGGGGCCAGATCAATCTCATCAAAAAAGGTGTCGGTCGGTGTCGGCCCCCGCTTCAGTGCGCCTTCACGAACGACCATCACACCATTAACCGTGAGCCAATACTTGGAATCGACGGCGATCCGCGCGACGGCCGTTATCGGCTTTTCGGCAAGCGTAAAATCCTTGAGGTAACTGCTCCAGAGGTTCGGTTGATTCGCCTGTGGATCCGAATTGATTTTGATATTGTTCCAAGGTGCGGCGCCGACTGCGCCGATCACGCAGACAGGCTTCCAGTTCTTTTCATCAAAAGACCATTCCCAGGAGGCGTCTGTCATGCAGACTTGCGTCTTCTGCCCCTGTGTTAAGAGAGAGACTTTGGCAATGAGACCCGCGGCATTCAAGGCGCCATCATCAGGACCATTGGTTGCGCGGACGCTGATCACGTTGTTGCCAGGCTTCAACTGCTGTGTGATATCAATGATCTGCGGACTCTTCCAATCGTCTCCACCCCCAACCCCCTGCCCGTTAATCGACAACACAAAGTGATTGTCTGCACTCATGATGATCCTGGCACTGACGAGAGGATCGTTGGCTGAGAGCGTTAGGTTCTTTCTAAAATGTACGATTCCTGGTTTCGCATTTTTAACGGGATCGATCCCGTCTTCCGCTGACCAAAGCCAGGAAGCCCCCGCTAAATCAATCTTGGCAACACTCGCTGGATCTATTCCGATCCACTTGGCCGACCAGCTTGAGGCCGGGACGGTATCCGGATGAACAAACACGGACAGGGGCTCTGCTGATGCGGTTAGCAGTCCTAAAGAGTTTAACAAGAGCACTAGGTTGGTTTTCATAGAGTATAGGAA
>JBIPND010000591.1:0-3071 GCA_044374015.1 Luteolibacter sp.
GATCGTGGTGACGACCCTGCGCCAACTCCGGGGGCTGGCGGAAATGCGGCTGCGGCTGCTGGTGGATCCGGAGGACGGGCACGAGGCGGTGAGGTTTTGGCTGCTGCCGCGATTGGCGGACAAGTGGCATTGCGAGGAGACGGTTTTCCGCAGTCACGGCTGGGAAATCGACTTTGGCGGTGAGGCGGGAAATTTTCCGGTTGAGGCGTCGGGCGAGGTGTTGTGCCCGAATTTGGGGGCGCGCTGGGTTCATGCGGCGTTGTTGGGGCTGGGCCGCACGACCCAGCAGGTCATCGGCCCGGCGAGTGGCGGGGGGGAATATTTTCGCGCGCATTTCCGCGTGCAGGCGGGTGATTTGCCGCCACGGATTTTGCCGGAGCTGCCGGTGATCCGGACCAGCGATCACTGGCTGGAGGCGATCGACAGCGCGCTCGGGCCGGCTTTGAAACGGGCGTGGGTGGAGGAAGGCGGGGATCCGGAGCGTTTGTGATTTCCGACAAACGCAAACCACTTGCAATTTGGCGAACGGCGGGCATTTTTCCGGCATGTTTCGCGCCATTCTCACATCGACTTTACTGGGGTTGACTTCGCTGTCCGCAGCCGAGCTGAAGGTCGCCGTGCTGCATCCGTTGTTGGCGGATCTGGCACGGAACATCGGCGGCGAGCGGGTGACGGTGGTGGATTTGATCGGCCCTAACGGCGATCCCCACCATTTCGAGCCGAGTCCGGAGGATTTGAAACTGGCGGAGGACGCCAAACTCTATCTGGTGGCGGGGATGGGGCTGGAGGGATATCTGCCGAAATTGAAAGCGATCATCGCCAACAAGGCGGCGCTCGTGGAAGTGGGGGCGACCCTGCCGGCGCTCGAGGGCGCCTGCGACCACGAAGCGCACGACCACGCGCACGAGCATGAGCTGGATCCGCATTGGTGGCACTCGATTGATTTGTTCCGGCGGGCGACCGGGGTGGCGGCGGACGCGATGGCGGCGGCGTCCCCGGAGAACGCGGAGCTCTATCAGAAGAATGCGGCGACCTATCGGACTCGGATGGACGAGCTGGAGAAGTGGGCGAAGCGGGAGATTTCGAAAATCCCGAGGGACAAGCGGCACCTGGCGACGGCGCATGCGGCCTTCAATTATTTCTGCAAGGACTTCGGGTTCACGGCGCATCCGGTGCAGGGGATCAACCGCGAGCAAATGCCGGACCCCAAGCAACTGGCGGCGCTGGTGGCGGATTTAAAGAAGAACCAGGTGGCGGCGATTTTCCCGGAGAAGGAGTCGAACCCGAAGATTCTGCAAACCCTCACCCACGACACCGGGATTAGACTGGCGGAGCCGCTGATCGCGGATGGCACCGGGGTGAAGAGTTACGAAGAGATGATGCGGGCGAACATCGGTGCGATTGTTAGGGCGCTGGCGGCGAGGCCCTGAGAGGCGGGCGGTGAAGATTTTGGAACTACGAATCTTACGAATCTTTTTTGGAGTGGGGCGCGCTTCTGGTGGAGCGCTGGCTTCAGCCGGCGAGTCTTGGGATTGCCAGCAGCGGGGCTTTAAAATTGGACTCGCCGGCTGAAGCCAGCGCTCCATAACTTTTTTACTCCAGTGACTTGATGGCGGCTTCGGGGCCGGCTTTGGGGTCGATCCACTTGTGGAGCAGTTTGCCATCGGGCCCGATCACGGCGATCAGATAGGAGTGGGCGAAATCGACGCCGTTAGGGAGTCGGTTGTAACGGATGCCGAGGGCGACGGCGATTTCGATCACCGCGTCTTCGTCGCCGATGAGTAGGTCCCAGCGGGCGGGATCGAGATGGTGGTTTTGGGAGAGGGCCTGCATTTCAGCCTGCTTGTCGTTTTCCGGATCCAGCGTGATGAAGGTGAAGCGTGCTTTGGATTTCGGATCGAGGGCTTTTTCGATGCGCTGCATGTCGGCGATGATGCGCGGGCAGATGCCTTTGCAGGTCGCGTAGCCGAGCGCGACGACGCGGGGCGTGCCAACGGATTTGGACCAGACGACGGGTTTGCCGTTTTGATCGGTCCAAGTGGAATCCAATATATATAACGAACCTTGCGGCAACGCGGGATCGGCGGCGGGCACCGGATGGGGCGTTTCTTCCGCGGACATGGGAAGTATCAGTAGTGCGGCGAGGAATAGATATTTCATGAGTTGGAGTGTCAGGGATTTTTGGCACCGCGGAAACCGAGGCCCGGGAGGCAGAAGTCGCCTTGCAATGATGAGCGGAAGGCGATGCGCATGAAGTTGGCGTATTCGGTGGCCTGATTCGGATCGGCACCGCCGCCGCCGCAGAAAAGCTGGGCGTCCTGGGTGCCGTCGGAGCGGGCCTCGCCGCTGGTCATGGCGGAAACAAAGTCGTGGGTCCACTCCCACACCAGCCCGTGCATGCCGGCCACTCCCTGATAGTTTAAAGGCTCCGCACCGGCGATGGGGAGCACGGCGGGCGTGGGTTTGGCATACCAGCCGAGGATTTTCGCTTTGAAGACGGGGTCCTGGCTGGCGTCCGGCGAGTGATCATCGGCGCGGGCGGCGAATTCCCATTCGTCCACGCTGGGCAGGCGCTTGCCGTGGCTTTTGAGAAAGGCCCGGGCGGCGTGCCATGAGACGCAGACGACCGGCGCATCCGGCGGCGCGGCGGGGCCGAGTTCGCGATCGCCGGCCCAGTGCGCGAGGTAACGGGTGTCGGCAAAGAGGCGGTTCGCCTGCGAGCGCTGCCACTGCGGGTGGGCGGTGACGAATGTTAGAAACTCGGCGTTGGTGACCTGGCAGACGTCGAGCGCGTAGGGTTTGACCTCGCGCTGGTTGCCGCCTTTTTCCAGCGGGCGTTGATAGATTCCGCCGCTGATGTGCGCCATCGGCGAGCTGGACTCCGCCTGCGCCCCGAGGGGGACGCAGGCGCCGAGCAGAAGCAGAATGACGGCGGTGAATTTCATTTTGAGTCGCGAACGGCGGCCACGTCTTGCGGCGTGACTTCGGTTCCGTTGTTTTCCCAGGTGTTATACACATAGGTGAGCACGTTCGCCACGTCCTCGTCGTTGAGGGCCATCGCGGGCATGACG
>JBIPND010000593.1:0-3067 GCA_044374015.1 Luteolibacter sp.
AATCGATCCGCATCCCTCATGATCGCGGCGCGCTGAAACTCCTCCAGCGCATCCGCGACGAGGCCCACCGCTTCGCCAACGGCTACAACGCCCTGCTCTACCGCCGCCGGATGAAGGAAAGCTTGTTAGACGACTGCCCCGGCATGTCCTCCAACAAGAAGCGCGTTCTGCTGGCAAAATTCGGCAGCGTCGCCCGTTTGAAAAAAGCCGGGGCCGATGAAATCGCCGCGCTTCCCGGGATTTCCAAAAAATCCGCGGAAACCCTGCTGGAATTTCTGCGACGGAACGATTGATCCTCCCATCGGGCAAAGCGCACGGCGCACACCGCATTTGACGCGATCAAACGCCAACCAGTCGTCATAAGTCGTTGAAAAACCGTTTGGCATCCCACTTGCAAAGGAACAATCAGATCCGGCCTTGTCCGGGAACCCAATTCGAACCATGAAAACCAATTCCATTGCCGCTCTCGTCAGTGCTTCCGCCATCGCTCTCTTCGTCAGCTCTTGTGACTCGAAGCAAGAACAAGCCCGCGAGGAACAACTTGAGAATAAGGCCGAATCCATCGACGCCACTGCCGACCAACTCCGCAAGGACGGTGAACGGGTCGCCGACATGAAGGAGGAAAGCGCCGACGCCACCCGCGACAACGTTGAAAAACGCGCTGACCAGCTTGAAGAAGCCGCAGACGACGTCCGCGAGAAGAAATGATCCGGATTCCATCCGTTTCCCGAAAGCCGCCGTCCCCCCGAGGGCAGCGGCTTTTTTTGATTCCCCCGATGAAACTCTTCCTATTGTGAAGGCCATCCATCAAGCTCCACACCTCATGACCCCACCATCCGACATCGTGTTCGGCTCGTTCATCGGCGATGCCCTCGCCCTCGGCCCGCACTGGATCTATCAGCAAAAGGAGCTCCGCCAGAAGTTCGGGCACATCATGGGCTACCTGCCGCCCGCGACCGCCTATCATGCGGGGAAACAAGCCGGCGATCTCACCCATCTCGGCGATCAGTCGCTGGTGCTGCTCCGCTCGATTGCGGAGCTTGGCGCATTCGATCTCAATCACTACGCCGCCGCCTGGCGCGCCTTCTGGGAAAACCCGGCGACGATTTCCTACCGCGATGGCGCGACGAAATCCACGCTCTCCCACCTCAAAGCCGGCCGGGCTCCGGAATCGGCCGCCTCGGACTCCTCCGACCTAGCAGGAGCCGTCCACATCGCCCCGCTTTTCGTGCTGAAGTGGGAAAATGACGACCTTCAATCCGCCGCCGCCCGCAGTCTGACAGCTTTCACCCACGGCGATCCCGCGATCGTGGAAATGGCGGATTTTCTAACCCGCCTCACCCTCGCCGTGCATCGCGGAAACAGCATTCCCGACGCTCTCGAACAAACCGCCGCACTCCCCCAGTGGAATCCGTTCCACGCGGACTGGATCGCCGCGGCGAAAACCTCCGCCGCCTCGCCAGCCACCGATTCCGAAGCGCTCTTCGACCACGGCCTCACCTGCCACCTTCCGGATGCCTTCACCGGCGTTTGCCACTTGCTGCTGCGCCATCCGGAATCCTCGGCGGACGCGCTCATCGCCAATATCAACGCCGGTGGCGATTCCGCCGCACGCGGCATGGTTCTCGGAATGGTTTATGGCGCGCGCCATCCCGTTTCCTCACTACCTTCAGCCTGGCTCAGCGGCCTTAAATCGCGTGAGGAAATCGTGACCCTGCTCCAGAAACTCTCATGATAGAAACCTACGATCTCATCGTGCTCGGCGGCGGCCGGGCCGCCAATCTTGCCATCGCCGCCAGCAAGGCCGGATGGAAAACCGCCCTGATCGAGCGCGATCAGTTAGGCGGCACTTGCCCGAACCGCGGCTGCGTCCCCTCCAAGCTGCTCATCGGCTTCTCGGACGCGGCCCGCCATGCGCGCCACGCCGGACGCCACTTCATCAAGTCGGACTTCCAAGGCGTGGATCTCCAAAAGATTTTCACCAGCGTCAACGACTACGTCAGCGGCGTGGACGGCCGCTACGAAGGACGCGTCGACACTGCCGATGTCACGCTGATCCGCGGCGAGGGCCGCTTCACCGGGCCGCATCAAATCACCGCCGCCGGCCGCACGCTCACCGCTGCCAAGATTGTGATCGCCACCGGTTCTCGCCCGTCGCCGCCACCCTTCGCCGGACTTCCGGTCTGGACCAGCGACGATCTGTTCCCGCTCCGCACCGCGCCGCCGAAGAGCCTGCTGGTCATCGGCGGCGGGATCATCGGCTGTGAGATGTCGGCGTTTTTTGCCGCCGTCGGCGTCGAGACCCGCTTGTTCGTCCGGGACGAGCGGCTGCTGGATCAGGAAGATTTGGAAATCGAACAGGTTTTCCAAAAGGAATTCACCCGCCACGTGCCCACGCATTTCAAGTCCACCCTCAGCCATCTCACCCACGCGCACGACGGCTTCACCGCCACCTTCCTAACACCCGACGGCGAACAAAGCTTCCGCGCCGAGCGCGTGCTCTTTGCCATCGGCCGCCGACCTAACAGCGATCTGCTGGACCTTGGAAAAACCGATCTCGCCGCCGACGATCACGGCTTTATTCCGGTCAACGACCACCTCGAAACCGCAGTTCCCGGAATTTTCGCCACCGGCGATGTAAACGGCCGCTACATGTTGCAACATGCCGCCGCTTTCGAAGTGCAGTTTCTCCGGCAGAAATTCCTCAAAGGCGAAACCGCGCCGATCGATGAAGGGCAAATCGCGCACGCCGTTTTCTCGCATCCGGAAGTCGCGGCGGTCGGCCTGACCGAAGAAGAACTCAAATCTCGCGGCATTCCCTACGTGGCGGTCTTCGAGGACTGGCTGGCCAGCGCCCGTCTGGAAGCCATGCGCATCGAATACCCGCGGGTGAAGCTGCTGGTTTCGCCCACCGACTATTCGATTCTCGGCTGCCATCTCGTCGGCCCGGAATCCTCCACCATCCTCCATCAGGTGATGACCGTGATGCGCCTCAAAAACGATGTCCGCGAACTCGCCGAAACCATTCACATCCACCCGGCGCTCAACGAGTGTCTATTCGCCGCCG
>JBIPND010000592.1:0-3067 GCA_044374015.1 Luteolibacter sp.
GACCGGAAACCCGGGGTTCCGTCTAACTCAAGACAACATTCAGAACCAGAACGCGAGTTATTTCCTGCCGAGCCTGGAGCCGACCCACACGACGTCGAGTTTCTCCGCGAGCTTTGACCTTTTATTCAAAAGTGATATTGTCGCGGCGGATTCCTTTTCGTTCAATTTCGGCACGTTCCAGACGACCGCTTCGTCCTTTGGTGACGACCAAGGGATGTATGACTCCACGGGTGTGAATACCGGTTCGATGCTTTCGGTGGTCTGGGACACCTACAGCAATGGTGGCAGTGATCCGAAATCGATTGAGCTTTTACTCAACGGAGTTCGTCTCGCCAACAATACCAGCACTATCCCTTATGTTCCGAATACCTTTTCGAATTTAAACTACCGCAATGTCACGGTCAACTGGGCGAACAATCTTGTGAACGTGACTTACGGTGGCACTACCGTCTTCAGCAACATCAGCACCGGATCGTTTGCTCCAGTGATGGGCGACACCTTCGCGTTCAACGCCAACACAGGTGGCTCGACTCAGGATGCGTTTTTGGATAACATCAACATCACCACCGTTCCAGAACCTTCCGCGCTGGTATTGCTGGGATTGGGAAGTGTCAGCCTGCTCCGCCGCCGCCGGAGCCGCGCGGCGTAAGCGGTCTGACGCGGAAATCGTAACCTTGGAAGAGGCGGTCGCAAGGCCGCCTCTTCTCATAAGGAGTGACGACCTTATTGTCGTCTCTTCCTCTCCCGCCACCCGCAGAGGGGACAGTCACGGCGATCAAGCTAGGGAGAGGCAAAAATAGTTTGCGCATCTTTATATTTCGGACTTGTACACCATATCTAGTGGTTACAGCATGCTCGGATGCCTCGCAATCCTAACAAAACCGACTGGTCCGGCGGCCTGCCCGCTTGCATCGCCTCATTCTCTGTCATTGAATGAATGGGGTCAGAGTATTCGGATTCACATTTCTCTGCTCTCGGCACACCATCTCTGGGGTCGGTTCCCGCAGTGTAACATTTCAGCTTTGGGTTGGTGCCTGTGCAGGTCCATTTTGGCAACGGGCACAGCCTGAGCATCAACATTTCTCCCGCCGATCCGGAAATTTCGCACTGTATTCACAGGGAAGTCAGCAAGAATCAGCAGTTGATTCGCTCGTCACCAACTGGCGTCCGCCAAGCCCGGAATCACCCGAAAATCTGCCTCCCGAGGCCGGGGGTGGCTTACTGCGGTTACGCGAAGCTTCTTCGTTGGCATACCCTTTCACCTCACGGCCTCATGGCCAGTTAGCGGCGGTCACAGACGCGCCGCTACAGGGAACAAAGGCTGCGAGGATGGCGTCGTGCACGTCCTCCGCGGAATTCACCGGATGGCCGACGCCGAGCGCCCGGTAATGTTAGGATCCAAACGCCCGGTGTATTCCGCAGAAGACGTGCACCGGGCGATCCTCGCGTGTTTTGCCATCCCGAATTCTCGTGACGCGGGCGGTGAATGAATTCCTTCTCCTGAAACGTAGTTTTTAGCCCCTGCAATCATTCGACAAATCCCATGACAACGAATTCCCAAAACTCTCCAAGCCGCCGTGATTTTCTGCGTGTCTCCGGCCTCGCCGGTGCCGCCATTGGTTTTCCCACCATCATTCCCGCCCGCGTGTTAGGTGCGGATGCTCCGAGCAAGAAGATCAACATCCTGCAAATCGGCTGCGGCCGCATCGGCCGATCGATGGACATGCCCGGCATCCTCCGCCAAAACGCCGCCCGGCTGGTGGCGGTCTGCGATCTGGACTCGCTGCGCGTCGCCGATGGCAAGGAGTTCGTCGAAAGCCATTACCGGAAAAACAAGATCGATCTAACCGTCGCGACCTACGGCGACTACCGCGAGGCGCTGCAACATCCGGACATCGACGCGGTTTCCATCAGCACCCCGGATCACTGGCACGCCGAGCCGATTATCGCCGCCGCGCTGGCCGGCAAGGATATCTATGTGCAAAAACCGCTGTCGATGACCATCGCCGAAGGCCGTGCTGTCAGTGACGTCGTCACCGCGCAGAAGCGGATGTTCCAGATCGGCAGCCAGCAACGCTCCGGTTCCCAATTCCGGATTGCCTGCGAAATGGTGCGCAGCGGCCGCATCGGCAAGGTCCACACCGTGAAAATCGGCCTGCCCACCGACCCATCCGGCGGCAGCACCCAAGAGGTCGCGGTCCCTTCCAATTTGAATTATGACATGTGGCTCGGCTGCACACCGCTTGCGCCCTACACCATCGACCGCGTCCACCCGCAGGGAGCGGATCTCAAAACCCGCTACGGCGCGCGTCCCGGCTGGCTGCGGCTGGAGGAATACTGCCTGGGCATGATCACCGGTTGGGGATCCCACCACGTCGATATCGCCCACTGGGGCATCGACACCGAACTAACAGGTCCGATCTCGATCGAGGGCCTCGCCGAGTTTCCACAATCCGGACTGTGGAACGTCCACGGTCCCTATCACATCGAGGCAAAATACGCCAACGGCGTGACCATCGTCATCGACGACAAACTTCCTAATGGAGTCCGCTTCGAGGGCAGCGACGGCTGGATCTTCGTCACCCGCGGGGCAGAGCGCGTCACTTCGTCCGACCCCATCCCCACCGGAGCCGCGGCGAAATCCCTCGTCGCCAGCAACCCGGAAATCCTCAGCACCCCGCTCGGCGCGGGCGATGTCCGGCTGCACGAAAGCCCTAACGGCGACCACCATCTTGACTGGATCACCAGCATCCAAACGCGCAAGCCCGCCGTGACCTCCGCCGAAGTCGGCCACCGCTCGACGAGCGCGTGCATCACCGGCTGGATCGCGATGAAACTCGGCCGCAAGCTGGAGTGGGATCCGGCAAAAGAGGAATTCGCCAATGACCCGGCGGCCAACGAGATGCGCTCGCGCCCGCAGCGCGCGCCGTATGGCATTGATCATTTTAAAAAATAACCGGTGCCAGGTGCCCTGATCTTAATACCCATTTCACAGTCTTCGCCCCGACGGGACGGCTCATCAAAGCCCGGCACGCAGTGCCGGGTCGGGATTCCTTGGAATCCGCGC
>JBIPND010000595.1:0-3062 GCA_044374015.1 Luteolibacter sp.
GCCTTCTTGAAGCGGCGGCGGACGTGGAAAAAGCCCTCTGCGATCACCTGACGCATTGCGGACGCAGCGGATTCCCGCTTGAGTCCGCGCATGCTGCGCCGCTTGGCCATTCCCCTGATTCTTGTGATGGCCATTTTGCTGGCGTCATCCGGCTTGATGCGGCTGCGCTTCGATACGGATATCCTCTCGATGCTGCCGCCGGGATTGCCTGAGGTGAAAGGACTCAAGGCGTTCCATGAGGCGTTTTCACGGGACGATGAGTTGATCCTGCTCATCGAAGGTGGCGAGGCGGACGAGGGCGGCATGCCTGCGGCGGCGGAGTCGCTGGCCAACCATCTCGAAGCCGCGGGGGTGGTGAAACGCGCCCGCTGGAAACCGCGCTGGAGCGACGAACCGCAAGGCATCGCCGAACTGCTCGCCTACCTCTGGCTCAACGGCGATCCCGCCGACGCCCAAGCCCAAGCGGCCCGCCTCGCTCCCGCCAATTTGCCGGCCACACTCGAGGCCTCGCTCGCCAAAATCAGCACCGCGATGGAGGGGGTGGACATGGTGATGCAGGCCCACGATCCGTTCGGGTTTCTCGCCCACCCCGCCGTCGCCGAGCTCAGTTCCTCGGGCCAGGGCGGCGAGGCATTCGAAAGCCCTAACGGTCGCTCGCATCTGTTATTCGTCGATGCGCCGGCGGTGCTGGACGGCTACCGGTCGGCCGGTGCCTGGCTGGCCCAGATCCGCGCATCGATCGCCACCTGGCAAGCCGCCGATGGCGAAGGGCTGACCGTCCGCCTCACCGGCGAACCGGCGTTTTCCTCTGAAATCGGGATGGCGATGGAAAGCGACTTGAGCGGTTCTATCAGCATCACGCTCGGGCTCATCGGCATCCTGTTCTGGTGGATGCAGCGGCGGCTCAGTCTTTTGTTAGGACTTGTTGGAGTGCTGGTCATCGTCTTCGCCGTCGCCTTGGGCATCGCCGGCTGGTTGTATGGCGAGTTGAGCATCATCGCGCTGAGTTCCATCGAAATTTTGATCGGCCTGGCCGTCGATTACGGGTTGGTGATCTGTCAGGAAGCGAAACTCGCCGGGCACAACAAACAAGCGCTGCGCAAAGCCGCCGGACCGCCGGTGTTTTGCGGGGCCATCACCACCACCGTGGTTTTTCTCGCCCTCAATCTCGGCGGGCTGCCCGGCATGGCGCAGCTCGGCACCATCGTCGCGGTCGGCCTGTCAGCCGCGGCGGTGGTGATGCTGCTGATCTATCTGCCGTTTGTCGCGAAATTCGGAGTCGATCGCGAGCCCGCCGCCGGCTCCGGGAAAATCCTGCCGCGCCGCAAATTGTCATGGGCGATCACCGCCGGACTCTCACTAACCGCCGTGGCGATCCTGCTGATCCACGGCCTGCCGGCCGCCGAGTTTGACTCGAAAATCATGCGCCCGCGCCAAAGCGACGCGATGGAATCCTTCGAGCAGGTCCAAAAAGCCTTCCCCAGCTGGAGCGGGAAATCGCTGGGCGTGGTCGTCGAGGCGGCCAGCGACGAGGAAATGCTCGGACGCATCCAGGAGGCGCGGCAACGCATTCTAACCGGTGAGAAATACGGCACCATCACCGACGGCAAGCTGCCCGCCGGTTGGTGGCCGGACGCGGCAGTGCAAAATTCTAACCGACCAGCAATCGCCACCCTGGCCGCCGACCGCGAGCGCCTGTTGCGCGAGGCGGACGCCGCCGGCTTCACCGCGGAAGGACTGGCGTTGGGAAAATCCGTGCTCGATGCGATGGCCCGCCAGAACCTGCAACCAGCGGTCGTTTTCCCGGAATCCGAATCCGCCCGCGAGGTGATGCGGTTGTTTCTCACCCGCAACGACGGCGGCGGCGGTTACTTGTTAGGCAGCGTCGAACCCGCGCCCGGCGTCGATCCCGCAGGCGACGGCTTCGACCGCTTCCGCGCGATGACCGGCGGCGGGATCTGGCTGAGCGGTTGGGAGCTGTTCAAACCGGCCATCGCGCGGCTGGTGCGGCATGACATGACGCGGATGTTAGTGCCGATGTTCATCCTGCTCGTCGGCATGATGCTCCTGATTTTCCGCCGTGCGGGCGATGTCGCGCGGGCCCTGTTCGCGATGGTGGTTTCCACGTTGCTGCTGCTGGCCATCATGAGCGTGACCGGCCTGAAATGGAACTTCATCAACCTGATGGCCACCCCGCTTCTGCTAGGCACCGGCATCGACTACGCGATCCACGTTACTCTCAGCCTCCGGCGCACCGGCGGCAATTACAAGGACCTGTGGCAAGGCACCGGCAAGGCGCTGCTGTTCTGCGGCGCGTCCAACGTCATCGGCTTCGGCTCGCTGATTTTCTCCTCCAGCGACGCGCTCGTCAGCCTGGGCGTGGTGGCGGTGATCGGGATTCTGCTCAGCATGCTGATCTCGATTTTCCTGCTGCCCGGCTGGCGCACGAAGTCGGAAATCAGCGGCTGAACAGCATGCAAATCGGATTCGGGGCGGTCACCGTGCCGGAGGCTTCGCCTAACAATCCGGTATCCGGATCGAGTGACAGAACGCTGATCGTATTGGAATCCTGGTGGCCGCAGAGCAACCATTTCCCGCTCGGGTCGATCTTGAAATGGCGCGGGGTTTTGCCGCCGCAGGGCGCGTGCTGCAGGAAGGTCAGCGCGCCGGATGCGGGATCGCGCTGGTAAACGGCGATCGAGTGGTGGCCGCGGTTGGAGGCGTAAACGAATTTTCCGTTAGGATGCACTTCGACTTCCGCAGTGGTGTTCTTCTCTTTGAAATCCGCAGGCAGTGTCGGCACGGTGGCGAGCGGGGTGAGTTTTCCGGTCCCGGCCTGGTGGCTGGCGGCGAGCACCGTGTTGTCGAGCTCGTTGATCACGTAGGCGTGTTTTTCATCAGGGGAAAATGCCATGTGCCGCGGCCCGGCACCCGGCGCGGTGGCCAGCGGCGGCAGCGGCTCGCCGAGTTTCGAGGTCGCCGCATCGAACGGATAGATCAGGACTTGGTCCAACCCGAGATCCGGCACGAACAGATGCTTGTTCGCCTTGTCGAAATACACG
>JBIPND010000594.1:0-3062 GCA_044374015.1 Luteolibacter sp.
AGACCTTCGCCGCGGTGGTGAGCCGCTTCAGCTCGCTCATCGAAGAACAAACCGGCACCATGCAGGTCGAGCTCACGCTGCCCAACGCCGACTTCGCCGTGCCCGCCGGTCTATCAGGCACCGCCAGAATCAAAGCCGAATCACCGACCACCGCGCTGCTGATTCCCAGCCATGCGGTGGCCACCCGCGACGGCGTTTCCCAAGTGGCCTTGGTGGAGGACGGCAAAGTGAAATTCAGCGTGGTGAAAGCCGGCCGCACGCTCGGTCCGAAAATCGAAATCCTCAGCGGCCTCAAGCCCGGTGGCGAAGTCATCCTCAGCCCGAACGCCCTGCTGCGCGATGGCGATGCCGTCGAAGCCGTACCGATGGCCGAGGTCAAAAAAGGCGGTTAGTAAACTTCCGGCGGCCGATCCCAGAAGCGGTGGATCTTGTCGATTTCCCGCCGGTCGCGCTTGGTCGGCCGGCCCTTGGCCGCCTCGCTTTTTGCGGTTTGCCAGAGCTTGAGATTTTCCAAAACCTCTGGGGTCGTTAGATCCTCGTAACACGCCTGCGCTTCCGGCGCGCCGACCCGCAGGCTGATCACCGCCTTCACCGAAATCGAACGCGCGCCCGGCCCCTCGGGAAACGGAATCTCCAACAAATCCCCCGGCCGAACCATCGATGAGGCCTTCAAGGCGTGCGCGCCGCGTTTGACCTTCCCAGTCGCGCAGGCCTCCGCCGCCAAGCCGCGGGTCTTGAAAAAACGGGTGGCCCACAGCCATTTGTCAGCACGAACGGATTCTATCATGATTGGGGAGGATTTCGGTCTCGGGAGTCTCCAAATACTTGCGGCGCGCGCGCTCCGCCTCCTAAATACGCGCGTGGCCGGAAAAAACATCGTCTATTTTGATTTGGAAACGCAGCGCAGCTTCGGCGACGTCGGGGGATTTGCCCATAAATCCAAAATGGGCGTTTCCATCGCCGTCACCTACAGCACCGCCCGTGGCACCTACGAAATCTACGGCGAGAGCGAGATGGAAAAACTCGGCGAGGAACTCGTGCGCGCCGATCTGGTGGTCGGCTGGAACCACAAGCAGTTCGATTACCCGGTGCTTCAGCCCTACGTTTTCCACACCCTCGCCGAGCAGACGCTCAATCTCGACATGATGCTCGAACTCGAGACCATCCTCGGATTCCGGCTCAAGCTGGACTCGGTCGCGTCCGCCTCACTCGGCACCGGCAAAACCGCCGACGGCCTCGACGCCCTTCGCTGGTGGCAGGAGCACAAAAAAACCCAAGAGTTCGGCCCGTTGCGGAAAATCGCCGAATACTGCGCCTACGACGTGAAAGTCACCAAATGCGTCCACGAATACGCGCTCGAACATGGCCTGCTGAAATACGACAACAAAAACGGCGGCATCGCCGAAGTGCCGGTGACTTGGAAATAGCCGCCCGGCTCACATCAGGCCCATTTGCCCGATCACCAAGGTCACGGTCCAAAGAAACACCAGGATCAGGGCAACAAGGAAGATCCAGATGGCGACTTTAATCGAAGATTGGGTCATGGCAGGCGTTGTCTAGTCCCCGCCGCGGAATTCGCCAAGTGAAATGCTCCTTTCGCTCAAAAAAGCAGCATCGACAGCAGCACCAGCAAGCCGATGCACACCAGGTTCAGCGCAAATCCGATGCGCATCATCGCCCGTTGCGGCACCAGCCCGGACGCGTAAACAATCGCATTCGGCGGCGTCGCCACCGGCAGCATGAAGGCGCATGAGGCGGCGATCGCCAACGGCAGCACCAATTTCGAAGGAGCCATCCCGAGCTCGCCCGCCACCGAGAAAAAGATCGGCACAAACAACGCCGCCACCGCCGTGTTGCTCGAAAGCTCGGTGAGGAAAATCACAAAAGCCACCACCGCGGCAATCACCAGAATCACCGGCCAGCCGTCCACCGTGCCAGCTAACAGCCGCGCCAGAAACAAACTCGCCCCGGTGTCTTTCAAAACCCCGCTCAAGGCGATTCCGCCGCCGAAGAGCAACAACACCCCCCAGTCGGTCCCGCGATCGATGTCGCGCCAGCGCACCACTTGAAAATACAGCAGGAAGAAAATCGCCGCCAACGCGACCAGCGTGTCGAACGAGCTGGCGATCCCCAACCACGGCCCGAGCTGCGAGCCGAAAACCCAGCACAGCGCGGTCGCGCCGAAAATCACCACGGTCATCTTGCGATGCCAATTGAAGGCAAATTCCTCGGTCGCCACTTCGATTTCCAAGCCCTTGCCCGGACGGCATAACAGATAGAGCACGCCCACCATCGCCGGCAGCAGCAGCAACACCGTCGGCACCCCGAAGGCCGCCCATTCGGCGAAGGAAATCCCCAGCTGGGTCGCCGCAATCCCGTTGGGCGGACTGCCGACCAGCATCCCCAGCCCGCCGATGCTCGCCGAATAGGCCAGACCTAGCAGAAGGAAAACCGTGTTGTTAGGATGGGCCGTGTCGCCGCCCTTCATCCGCCCGAGGATCCCCATCGCCAGCGGGATCATCATCGCCGTCGTCGCGGTGTTGCTCATCCACATCGAGAGAAACGCCGACGCGCCGAACAGCAGGAACGCGACCGGCAGGAAGCGCCCCTTCCCCACTCTCACCAGGCTTTGGGCGATCCAGCGGTCGACTCCCTGATAGGCCATCGCCGCTGCCAGCGCGAAGCCGCCGAGGAACAGGAAAATCAGCGGATCGGCAAAATTCGCCAGCGCCGATTTCACATCGGAAACCCCGAACAAAGCCGCCAACAGCGGCACTAACAGCGCGGTCGCCGCCAGCGGCAACGCCTCCGTCATCCACAGCACCGCGATGCCGAAAAAGATCCCCAGCCCGATCCGCAGCTTGTGCGGATCCAGCCCCGCCGCCGCTTCCGATTCCGGCGAAATCGGCACCAGCCAGATCACCAGCGCCATCACCGCCAAGCCTGCCAAAACCCGCCACGTCCGTTGCCGTTTGAAAAACGGCTGGTTCATTTCCGTTTCTTCGCGGTCCTCGCGCGGATAGAGCGGTGCATCGCCGGAGGCTTGGGGTTTTGGCGACTCT
>JBIPND010000597.1:0-3054 GCA_044374015.1 Luteolibacter sp.
GTTTCAACGTGCCCGCATCGAGCTGCTCGTAAACCTCGCGGACTTGCCCGGCATCCAAAGTGGAATCCAACCGCGCGGCCGCGATACCCTTGGCATTGAGCGCGTCCACCTGATCCTTCATCAGGGCGATCAGCGGAGAAACCACCAGCGTGAGCCCATCCAGCATCAGCGCGGGAACCTGATAGCAGAGCGATTTCCCGCCGCCGGTGGGGAAAATCGCGAGGGCGGAGCGGCCCGCGAGCAACGCTTGGATCACAGGCTCCTGGCCCTCGCGGAAATTCTCAAAACCGAAGTGGGCGCGAAGGGTCTGAAGCACGCGCAAGTTTCCCCCGCCGACCGGAGCGTGGCAAGACCGGGCTGACAGCAAAACGATGGGCAGCAGCCGGTCGCGAAGGTGGTGAGTTTGCTTGGAGTGCGCGCAGCCTGCTGTTGCTTTACGCCCGGCAGCCTGCTGCGGGGAGTGGTTGGAGATCAGAAGACCAGCCTTCGGGACGTCTCCGTTGACGCCCCTTTCGCCGGTTCCCCCGGCGGTGGAACCCTACCAAACCCACCTCCTCAAAATCAGTGGTTCCTCTTTGCTTTTAGAGCGTCAGATGCCACGCAGGATTTCCAGCGGCGGATGGTTGCAGACGCCGCGGCTGAGCGCGAGCCCGCCGATGACCGAGATCCCGGTCACCGCGGCGAAGGCTCCGACTAACAAACTGATGTCAGGCACCGGCGAACCTTTAAACACAAAGATCGCCAGCGCGGCATTCGCGCCGACGGCTAACAACACGCCGGTGAGCGCTGCGAGGAAACCCAGCGCGGCGTATTCGATCACCAGGATCATCCGCACCTGCGCGGCCGATGCGCCGAGAGTGCGCAGCAGCACGCTTTCCCGCAGGCGGACGTCGCGGCCGTTCAGCAGGGTCCCTATCAGAATCGGCAGTCCGGCGAGCACGGTGAAGCCGGCGAGCAACGAAACCACCAGCGAGATTTTCCCGAGAATATCGCGCACGGTTTCGAGGATCTGGGTGAGATCGATGGCGGAGACGTTGGCAAAATCCGTGACCAATTCCCGCTGCAGCGCGCCCGAGGCGGCGGGCGTGGGGGTGCGGGTGGTGACCACCTGAAAGCCCGGCGCGTCCTCGAGAACCCCGGGTGGAAAAATCATGAAAAAATTCAGGTTGAAGCGGCTCCAATCGACCTTGCGCAGGCTGGTGACGCGCGCATTGACCGGCACGCCTTGGACGTCGAGCACCAGCTCATCGCCGATTTTCACCCGCAGGTCTTTGGCGATTTCCTCTTCCAGCGAGAGCGGCACCGGACCGCCGGATTCCGGCAAGGACGGATGCCATTCGCCGGCGACGAGAGTTTCCGTCTCGTTCATTGCGGCGCGATAGGTGGAGCGAAATTCGCGCCGGGCCACCCAGCCGGGCACACCTTTCGCCTCGCGGATCGGCACGCCGCGCAGCGACTCGATGCGCATGGTGACCATCGGCGCGCTCTCCAACACCGGCAGCTTGAGTTTCTCCAACACGCTTTCCACCCCGGCGAGTTGGTCCGGCTGGACATCGATCAGATAGAGGTTCGGGCTTTCCGCGCTGCGGGTGATGTTGAGCCGCTGGTTGAGCAGATTTCCCGCCAGCAGGATGGTGACCATCAGAAAGGTGCCCAGCCCTAACGAAAGAAGGAACAACAAGGTCTGGTTCTGCGGGCGGTGGAGGTTGGAAAGTCCCTGCCGCAGCAAATACGGCCAGCGCGGGCCGACCACTTTTCGCGTCAGCGCCATCAAGCCGCGGGCCACGCCCGCCAGCACCGCGAAGGCCAGGCCGAGCCCGCCGACGAGCGCCAGCGCGCGTTTCCAGTTCGAATCGTTGGCCAGCGCCAACACCACCAACAACCCGGCTAACAAGGCGTAAACCGGCAGCGCGCGCAGCGTGCCACCGGCCAGCATCGCCCCGCCGCGCAAGGTGGCGGCGGGCGAAATCCGGCGGATCTTCAGCAGCGGAATCAACGCAAACCCGCAACACACCGCAAAGCCGGCGGCGGTCGTCTGAGACACCGCCAGCCATTCGGGCGAGGGCGCCACCGTGACCGGCAGGCTGTCGCGGAAATACACCAGCACCCCGGTCTGCAACGCGATGCCCACGCCCGCACCTAACAAAGCCCCGAGCAGTCCCAACGCGCCGGCCTGGGCGAAATAAATCGCGGCGGCGAGGTGCCCCGGGCAGCCGAGACAGCGCAGGATCGCCACCGTCGGCATCCGGCGGCTGACGTGGGCGTGCACCGCGCCCGCCACGCCGATCGCCCCGAGCACCAGCGATGCCAGGGCGAGAATGCCGAGGAATTGTTGGAAATTTTCCAAAGCATCACCCAGATTTTCGCGGCGGTCAGCGGGGGTTTCCAAGCGCCACGGTGCGGTGGGGAAATCCGCGCGGATTTTATCCTTGAGCGTCTTGGAGCGCGGGTCGCCGGGGATTTCAAGATGCAGCTGGTGCGAGCTCATGCTGGTGGTTCCCAGCAGCCCGCTGCCTGCCAGATCCGCCAGCCGGACGTAGGCTTCCGGGGCGAAAGCGCCGAAGCGGCTGGCGCGCGGCGCGGGTTTTTCCACCACCCCGAGAATTTTCAAACGCAGGTTTCCCAGCTCCACCTCGTCACCGATCTTCGCCTGGAACTGCTCCAGCAGCGCCACCTCTAACAATACCCCGGATTCGCCCGCAAGCCGCTTCCAGGCGTCGGCGGGCCGCGTGACGACCTCGCCATAATACGGATAGGCCCCCTCGATGCCGCGCACCTGCACCAGCCGCGCGCCGCCGCCGGGGAGGAATTTCAACATCGAAGGAAAGGTGGTTTCGCGGCTGATGCTGCTCGCTCTCCGGGCGAGCCGCGCGGCGTCGGCGTCGCTGATCGGGCGGCGCGAGGAAACCTGGAGGTCGGAGCCTAACAACGCCTTCGCCTGGGTGACGATGCCCGCCTGCACGCTCGCCTTGAGCGAATGGATGGCGACCAGCGCGGCGATGCCGGAAACGATGGCCAGCGAGAAAATCACCAGCCGCAGCCGCTGGGTGCGGC
>JBIPND010000598.1:0-3050 GCA_044374015.1 Luteolibacter sp.
GCCATGCCCCGGTGTGCAAAAATGGACGTAAAATGTCCAGTATTTTGTCTTTAGTTACTGGTTTCGAAAGATTTGATCGTTTGGAAAAATCTGCCGTGGCAAACAGATTTGGAATTTACGAGTTTGCTCGCTTGACAGGCCGGCGGTTTTGTCCACTCTCCGCGTCCCGTCGCGTCGGAAACGTGGTGGGACCCCGAATCTCATGAAAAAGGACCTTCATCCGAAATACAATCCGGTCATCTTCGTTGACATGACCACCGGCAAGCGCTTCATCAGCCGCTCCACCAAGACCTCCGAAAAAAAGGAAGTCATTGACGGCGTGGAACATAGCGTGATCTCGATCGGCATCACTTCCGACTCGCATCCGTTTTTCACCGGCCTCGCCCAGTTTGTGGACACCGAGGGCCGTATCGACAAATTCCAAAAACGCTTCGGTGCCGTTCGTCGCGTCGGGAAGCCGAAAATCGACTGATCCCAGTCCATTTCCCGAATTTCACCAAACGCCCGCTGCCTCGCGCAGTCGGGCGTTTTTTTGTCGGCCATCCTTCCACCTGCATCCGCATGGAAGAAATGCTTGTTGCGCGCGTGGGAACTGAACACGCTGTTTCCGACAAACCCGTCAACCCTCACGACCATGAAAAATCCCCGCTTCCCGTTTTCCGCCCCCTCGTTTCCGACTTCGACCGCCCTCATCGCCGCTCTGGCGCTGAGCGCATCCACCCACTTCAGCCACGCCCAAGAAGACATGAGCAAGCCAGTCATCACCACTGAGACCCGCAAGGGCGAGGACGGCAAGGACGTGCTCTACATGTTCATCGACGGGATCAAGGTGCACGAGTTGGACACCAGCAAGCAGCCGCTGCCTCCGGTCGTCGCGCCGGGCGAACCTGCCGCGTTTTTCGCGCCGCCGGCCGATGCGATCGTGCTCTTCGATGGCAGTGAAAAGGCGCTGACTGAAAATTGGACCGACACCAAAGGTGAGCCAAGCGGCTGGAAAGTGGTCGATGGCGCCCTCGAATCGGTGAAGAAAGCCGGCTACATCCAGACCAAGCAGAGTTTCGGCTCCTGCCAGCTGCATGTCGAGTGGGCGGCGCCGGTCAAGGTCGAGGGCGATGGCCAGGGCCGCGGCAACAGCGGGGTTTTCCTGATGGGCACTTACGAAGTGCAGGTGCTCGACAGCTATGAAAACGTGACCTACGCCGACGGCCAGGCGGGAGCGATTTACGGCCGCAGCAAGCCCTTGGTGAACGTCTGCCGCAAGCCCGGCGAGTGGCAGAGTTACGACATCATTTTCCACCGCCCGCTGTTTGACGAGGCTGGCAAGGTCACCCGCCGGGCGACTTTTACGGTGCTGCACAACGGCGTGTTGATTCAAGACCACGTCGTTCTCAGCGGCGGCACCGGCTGGATGGGGCCGCACGCGGCCTCCGAATACAAAGCCCACGCGGACAAACTTCCCTTCGCCCTCCAGGACCATGGCAACCCGGTCCGCTTCCGCAACGTCTGGATCCGCGAGCTGAAGGACTGATCCGGCGCGGCTTTTGCTTGGCGGGTGAATCATCCCACGCTTTGCTGCCCGCATGCTTGCCAAGCGAATCATTCCCTGCCTTGACGTGACCGATGGCCGCGTCGTCAAAGGCGTCAACTTCGTCGATCTAATCGATGCCGGCGATCCGGTGGAATGCGCGATCGCTTACAATCTGCAGCAGGCGGACGAATTGGTGTTCCTCGACATCACCGCCTCGTCCGACCGGCGCAACACGATGGTCGAGGTGGTCCGGCGCACGGCGGAAAAATGTTTCATTCCTCTCACCGTCGGCGGCGGCATCCGCACGGTCGAGAACATGCGCGAGATGTTGTTCGCCGGAGCGGACAAGGTCGGCATCAACACTTCCGCCGTGACCAACCCGGGGCTGGTGGACGAAGGCGCCAAAGCCTTCGGCAGCCAGTGCATCGTGGTGGCCATCGACGCCAAGCGCGAAGGCCCGGGAAAATGGGGCGTTTACACCCACGGCGGCCGCACTCCGGTGGGCCTCGACGCGGTGGAGTGGGCGAAAGAAGTCTGGCGCCGCGGTGCCGGGGAAATTTTGCTGACCAGCATGGATTCGGATGGCACGCAGGCGGGCTATGACATCGAACTGACTGCCGCGGTGTCCGCCGCGGTGGGCATTCCGGTGATCGCCAGCGGCGGCGCCGGGAATCTCGATCACATGGTGGATGTGCTCAACGCCGGCAAGGCGGACGCCGTGCTCGCCGCCAGTATTTTCCATTTCGGCATGCACACCGTCGGCGAGGCCAAGCGCCATTTCGCCAGCAAGGGGATCCCGGTGAGGCCGGTGATTGAAAGGTAATGCGTTCAAATAGTCCGATCATGACCAAGCTTCTCTTCCATACCGACGGGGCAGGCTGCCGAATATAAGCTCGACCCCGGCTTTTTCAAAAAAGTACGATGGTGCAGGACATTCTGATCGCCACCTCGGAGCGGGTTTCGGACGTCACCCATCTCCACATCCACATCCACATCCACATCCACACCCGCGACCAGCTCAAAGCCTACGACTCCGGCCTCGCGAAACTCTGCGGGGACGTCCTGGGCGACACCGAATGGCGCTTGGTCTCGCCACGCCTCCGCGTGGGGAAGGATCATCTGGAGGACTACGATTCGGCCAAATCCCCGGTCGTCGTGAAATCCGATTTCATCGAGACCGCAGCCGTGGACTCCTACGACGGGTATTGGACCGACTTCTGGCAGCGGCTGCGCGACAAGTATCCGGACGCGAAGTGAGTAAAGAATCCAAAGCGGTGCCACCGCAGTCCATGCAGTGGCAGCCCTTTGGAGTGCGGTGGGAAGCGAAGCGCCACACCGCTTTGGATGATTAAGCAGCCCCGGCTCCTTGGGCTTCGCAGAAGAATCCAAAGCGGTGTCGCCGCTGCGCTCTGCCACCGCACTCCATGCATTGGCGGCCCTTTGGACTGCGGTGGGAAGCGATAGCGCCACACCGCTTTGGATGATTAAGCAGCACCGGCACCGTGGGCTTCGCGGAAGAATC
>JBIPND010000599.1:0-3049 GCA_044374015.1 Luteolibacter sp.
TCCCAAAACCGCCTGGTCCTCACCGGAACGCCGATCGAAAACCGCCTGCTCGACATGTGGTCGCTGATGGCCTTCGCCATGCCCGGCGTGCTCGGCAGCCGCGCTTATTTCAAGAAGCGCTTCGACAAGCGCAAGGACCCGCTCAGCCAGACCCGCCTCGCCTCGCGTCTCCGCCCGTTCCTGCTCCGCCGCACCAAGCTGCAGGTCGCCCAAGACCTTCCACCGCGGACCGAAGAAGAGGTTTACGCGAAGATGGAAGGCATCCAGGTCGATCTCTACAAGGCCGAGCTCAAGCGCATCCAGAAGGCGTTGCTAGGACTCGATTCCGACGAGGCGGTGAAGAAAAACTCCTTCGCCATCCTTCAGGGCCTGATGCGCCTGCGCCAGATCTGCTGCCACCCCGGCCTCATCGATCCGAAGTATCTCAAGGAGGAATCCGCGAAAATGGAATCGCTCTTCTATCTGTTGGACCAGCTCCACGAAGAAGGCCACAAGGTGCTGGTCTTCTCGCAGTTCGTCTCGATGCTCGACCTCATCAAGGCGCGCCTCGAACTCGAAAACCGCCCCTACAACTACCTCACCGGCCAAACCAAGGACCGCAAAGGCGAAATCGAGCGCTTCCAAACCACCAAGGACCCGTCCGTTTTCATGCTCTCGCTCAAAGCCGGTGGCGCCGGCCTCAACCTCACCTCGGCATCGTATGTCATCCTTTACGATCCATGGTGGAACCCCGCCGTCGAAAACCAAGCCATCGACCGAACCCACCGGATCGGTCAGAAAAACAAGGTCATCGCCTATCGCCTCCTAACACGGGACACCGTCGAGGAAAAGATCCGCATCCTCCAGCATCAGAAAACCCAGCTCGTCACCAACGTGCTCGGCGATGAAGGCTTCGCTTCCAACCTCGGCCTCGACGACCTCCAGTTCATCCTCACTCACAGCATCGACGAGGACGACGAAATGAAATAACCGCCCCGGGCGCGCCGACGTCCCCGTCGGCATTGGCAATGTCTGGCCTGGCGTGGGTCGCCGCCTGGCGACGGCGGCGCACCTATGGCAACGAGCGGAACGATCGATAGAAGGATCACGCCGGCACGTGATCGTGTGGGTGTTGGTATTGCGCGGCCACGCTGTTTGCCGTCGCCCGGCCGCGATCGGCACCAGGATCATAAGGAGCAGGGACTTGCTGTCCCTTCTTCCGCTGCCGGAGCGACGTGGAAGAGGCGACAGTAAGGTCGCCACTCCTTATCGAAATGGGTTCGTCCTTGCCCGATCCGCGCCCTGTCATTTCACTTGGCGCCTGCGTGGCAATTCACAAGGCCACGCAGACCCAACCAATATGAATCAACTGAAGGAAAAACTGATGGGCCTCGGGCTCAGTGACGAGATGACCGACAAGGTGATCGTCACCGTGGCGGAGTTCGTGAAATCGAAAATCCCGCAGAGCTATCATTCGATGATCGATGACGTGCTCGCCGGAAAATCCCCCGATCTGGGAGGGATTCTCGGCGGGTTTTTCGGCAGGAAATGAGCCGCCGGCTTCAGCTCTCGAAGTAGGTGTAGCCGGCGAGGCCTTCGCGGAACAGGTCGAGGATCTCGCGGCGTTCTTTCGGCGAGATCCGGCCTTCGGCGACGGCTTTTTCGGCGAAGTTGCGGAAGCGGGTGACGAGTTCCTTGGGATCGAATTCGACGTAGCTGAGCACGTCGGCCACGGTGTCGCCCTCGACCTCGTGGGTGTAAACGGGTTTGCCTTTTTCGAGGTGCACGCCGACGACGTTGGTGTCGCCTAGCAGATTGTGGAGGTCGCCGAGGGTTTCCTGATAGGCTCCGACGAGGAACACGGCGAGGTAGTAGGGTTCGCCTTGTTTGAAGTTGTGGAGCGGGAGGATTTTGGCGACGTCCTCCTTGTCGATGAAGCGGTCGATTTTGCCGTCGCAGTCGCAGGTGATGTCGGCGAGCACGGCGCGGTGGCGGGGTTTCTCGTCGAGGCGGTGGATCGGCATGACCGGGAAGATCTGGTCGATGGCCCACGAGTCCGGCAGCGATTGGAAGAGGGAGAAATTTCCGTAATAGAAATCGACGAGAGTGGAGGAAAGCTCGCGCAGGTCTTCGGGGACTTCATCGAGCTCGGCGATGAGATTGGAGATGCGTGTTAGAATGTGCCAGAACCAGGCTTCGGCGAGGCCGCGCTCGCGCAGGGTGGCGGCGCCGTAGAAGAACTGCGCGCGCATTTGGTCGCGGTAATACATCGCATCGTTGAAGCACTCTTGGAGGTTCTTTTTGCTGATGACCTTGTTGACCTCGATGATGTTCATGAGGTTCTGCGGGGCGTTTTCCGGGATCGGCGGCGCGGACTCGCTGGTCTGGGCGCTGGTGACATCGAGGATGTTGAAAACCAGCACCGAATAGTAGGCGACGACGGCGCGGCCGGACTCGGAGATGAGGTTGGGGTGCTGGACGCCGGCCTTGTCGCAGATTTGGGAAATGACTTCGACGATGTCGGTGCAGTATTCGGCGACCGAGTAGTTGCAGGACGAGTGGAAGTTGGTGTGCGAGCCGTCGTAATCGACGGCCATGCCGCCGCCGATGTCGAGCACGCCCATCGGCGCACCTTCCTTGACCAGGTCGCAATACATTCTAACCGCCTCGGTGGCGCCTTCGCGGATGGCGGCGATGTTGGGAATCTGCGAGCCCTGGTGGTAGTGCAGCATTTTCAGGCAATCGATGTGGCCGGACTCCTTGAGTTGATCGACCACGGCGATGACCTGCGAGGCGTTGAGGCCGAAGACGGACTTGTCGCCGGCGCTTTCCTGCCAGTGGCCGGAGCCCTTGGTGGAGAGCCGGACGCGGACACCGAGATTGGGCAGCACACCGATTTTGCGCGAGCGCTCGAAAATGAGATCGAGCTCGCTGGGCATTTCCAAAACCAGCATCACGCGCAGGCCCATTTTCTGGGCCTGCAGGGCCAGGTCGATGAATTCCTCGTCCTTGTAGCCGTTGCAGATCAGGTAGGCCTCGGGATCGTGCATGTGGGCGAGTGCGGCGATGA
>JBIPND010000600.1:0-3048 GCA_044374015.1 Luteolibacter sp.
TCGCGTTGCATTTCCTGCTGTTGCTCGGCCTCTTTTTGGCGGGCGGCTTCGCGGGCCTCGTCGCGTTGGCGCTGTTGCTCGCGCGCCTGCTCGCGGGCCTTTTGCTCGTCGCGTTGCATTTCCTGTTGTTGCTCGGCCTCTTTTTGGCGGGCGGCTTCGCGGGCCTCGTCGACTTGGCGCTGTTGCTCGAGCGCCTGCTCGCGGGCTTCGCGGGCCTTTTGCTCGTCGCGTTGCATTTCCTGTTGTTGCGCGGCCTCTTTTTGGCGGGCAGCTTCGCGGGCCTCGTCGCGTTGGCGCTGCTGCTGCTGCTGTTCGAGCGCCTGTTTCTGCTGGCGCAGTGCCTCCTGCTCTGCCTGAAATTTTCTCAGATCATCCATCTGAACCCCGCGGGGAGCATCGTCCGGTTTTCTGATAGGATCGCCCTGCTCACGCGGGGCGGCTTCTATCGACTTGGGTGCTTGCGGCACGGCATCCCTGTTCTTCAATCCGGGCACTTTTTCCCGCGCTTGCTGCGGGCGGGCGGGTGGTTGTTGTTTGGAAGATTCCTGCGGTTGGACGCGCGGCTCACGATCTAACCGGCGCGGTGCTTCTTTAGGGGCCGGGCTCGGATCACGGGGTGTTTCCGCAACCGGACGTGAGCCCTGGGTTTCCTGCCTCGATGGGCGCGGCGCCGCAGGCGGCGTCACGGCGGGTGCGTCGGCAGCCGGTTGTTTCGGATCGGTGGGCGCGGGTGGGCGCGGACGGGAAACGCGCGCCGGATCCGGATTTTTCGCAGGGGCTGTCTGCCCGGTGACCCGATCTTCTGTTGGACGTTGCGGGCGGGCGGGCTGTTCGCGTGGCGTGCGGTCCGGGATTTTTCCGGGTTCACGTTGCTTCACGGAAGCGTCGGTTTTTTTCTCCACTTGCTTGCGGTTTTCCTCCAAGCGCTCGACGCGACGTTGTTTGAATTTTTCCGGGCCGCCGAGCTCTTCCACCGAGCGGCGGGCGATGCGTTGTTCTTCTTCGCGGTTCTTTTTGAAACGCTCGGTGATCTCCGGACGCAGCGGTTCCCTGCGCTCCACCACCAGCTTGTCGATGCGTTCTTTCACCCGCGCCGGCCTGAGGCCTTCGTTCCAGGCGGCATCCATGTTAGGTGCCGAAACCATCAGGCGATCGCCCTGGATCCGGGGCCGCATGCCGAGGGTCTCGCGGCTTTGGCGCGCGCGACCTTCCAGCTCCAGCCGGTACAACGGGATCGGGCGTCCGAGGCGTTTGTTGATTTTCTGATAGTGGGGGCCGCCGCAGATCACCTGGCGGTTGACGAGGTGGATGTAGGTGATGTTGAGCGTTCCCTGGATGAAAATCGAGTTGCGGGCGACCGGCAGGCAGTGCTGATAGAGCGGGCTGCCGAAGTGGCGGATTTCGACAAAGTTAAACCACGCGGCACCGATGCCAAACTGATCGTCCACGGTGGAATCCCAGCGATGGTTGCGATAGGCCATCGTTTCCGGTGGCAGCGGGGCCCAGCCGATGTGGCTGCCGCTTTCACGCCAGGAAACCCAGCTGGGAGCCCATTCGGTGCCGGGCACCCAGACCCAGCCGCGGCTGCGGATCAGCGCCCAGCGGCCGTAGTGATAGGTGGCCCAGCCGAAGGGTTCTTCCGAAACCCAGGTCCAGCCACGATCGCTGCACACCCACCGGCCGCGGCTGTAGGGCCGCCAGTTCGCGTCGCGGATCACCGCCGGCTGCCAGACGTATCCGTAATCGGGAGTTTCAAACCAGGATCCATAGGACGAAAGCGAGTCGTAAAACATGCCATAGTCGGCGACCGGCACGGTGGATTCGGTGACTTCGAAAGGAAGCGCCTCACGCCCCGCGAGTTCGCGGTCGCGCGCGTTGAGCTCGATGCCGCGGTCGGTTAGCAGGGCTTCTTTTTCCTCCAGGCCGGATTGGATCTGTTGGAGTTTGCCTTCGCGGTTGGCCAGTTCCTGCTCGCGTTGGCGGAGCGCTTCCGCGTCGGCGGCGGCGGCCTCGCCTTGTTGGCGCACGAGTTCCAAGCGCTCCTCTTCGATGAGCATGCGCTCGCGCTCGATGGCTTCGCGCTCGGCGGCGAGTTTTTGATCTTCGAGCTGCTGCTCAAGCTCCGACTGCCGCTCTAACGCTTCGTTGGCTTTTCGCTCGAGTTCCTCAAGCTGTCGGGCCGTGTCGGATGACTTGTTTTCGCAGCCCGGTGCAAGAAGCAGAAACAAGGCTGCGGCGGGGATCGAATAGCGATTTTTCATGGGATTCAAGGGGTCTGGCAGCTTCGACGCAATCCGCCGCGATTCGATTCAGGAAATTTCCATCGGGCTCAGGGCGCTGGAATTTCGAAGACCACGTGCGGCGGGACCGAGCCGTTGACGGGGATCTCACGGCGCGCCACCCGGCATCCGAGCAGCTGTTCGAGCATGCGGTGCTCCATCGCCGCCGCGCGCGGATAACGCTCGAAAATCCGCTGGAGCGGATTGTGAAACTCCTCGATCCGGAGGCCGCCATCGGGAGTCGGTTCGGCTCGACCGAAGCAACCTTCCTTCATGCGCAGGACGGCGAATTTACCGGCCCTTTCGATGGGAGAGTCGAATTTTTCGAGCCGCTTTTGCCAGACTTCACGCTGTTTCTCGAAATACTGGAAAAGCAGCTTGTCGGGCAAACTGTCGCCGTAGAGCAGTTTGAGCTCGTCGAACAGATCGAGGGTAAAGCCCACCCCGGCCTCGGGGAAGAGCGCGTCCGCTTTGGCGGTGAGTTGATAGAAAATCTCGGGCCGGCCCACCGCCGTGCGCGGCACCCGGATGCGGCCCAGATAACCGATTTTCCGCAGCTCCTCGCACTGCTGTTTCACCGCCATGTAGGAGGCACCGACCTGCCGTGCCAGCTCGCTAACAGGCAGGCCGCCCGCAAGTTTGAGCTGTTCGAGAACTTTGCGCCACTGGGGCTTGATCAGATCTTGGAACGCCGGAAGAAGCATGGCTTGGACACTGAGGTTCAGGAAATCGAGCCGGATAGGCAACCTGGAATTTCCCGGAACCCGCG
>JBIPND010000601.1:0-3047 GCA_044374015.1 Luteolibacter sp.
TGGCGGAAGGTCTCGCGGTCAGCCTGCACGTTCTGGCCTTCGACGATCACGTTGCGCAGCGCCTCGTTGCTGCGCTGGTAATCGGTGGCCAGATTCGCCACTTCGAAGTGCGCCGAGAGCAGCTCGCGATAGAGTTGCTCGAACTCGTAAAGCCGCTGTTTCTGTTCGTAGCTGAAGCCAAGTGATTCCAAGTCCCGGTCGAGATTGCTGGCGAGCGAGGTGATTTTCGGATCCAGAGCATTGGCGGCAGTGCGTTCACTGGAGGCAATCAGACCGAATGTTTGCGCGGCAATGGCGGCCACATGTTTGATCGTGCCTCGACCGACTGAGGTTGCATCAGTCGCAAAGCCGACGGACTTGGGTAAGACTTCGGACAAAGCCTCGCCGAAATCATTGAGACTGGAAGCGAACGCATCAGCATAATCGGCCAGTGACTGAAGGTTCGCCTGGGTGGTCTCCAAATCCTTGATCGCGGAGGTGGCATCGTCACGCGTATTGCGGCTGCGCTGGTGCATCGTCACCATCTCGTTGAAGAGTTGATACTCGCGCTTGAAGCTGGTGTTGAGGACCTGCAAGCGCTGATTGCTTTCCAACAAGGAGATCTGCGCCTGATAGGAATCCAGCAGCGATTGCTGGATCCGACCCACCTGGGCGCGCTGACCGCTCGTGCTGCCGAATCGCTCGCTGGACCACAGCAGGTTTTTATTCGGCTGCACCGTCAAGGTCTTGGTCACCGAATGGTTCGGCGTGATCCCGTTGAGGGTGATGTCATTGATCGAGTCGTCGCTGAAATCCGCGATCCCGGTGGGGACCTTGAGGGTCAGAGTCACCGCGGCGGAGGTGTCCACCAGCGAGCTTGGGCGATCGACGACATAGAAGTTGTAAAGATCCGGCCCGGCGTAGTCCTGGACATAGGTTTTACCCACCCCGATGTCACCGCCGTAAGGAGCGCCGAAAAGATCGATGAGCTGACTGACAAACGCGCCTTCCTGATCCACATAGGCGGTGGTCGAGTCGCTGATCTGGTTCTCCTGGTTGCGCAGCAAGCGCGACATCCGGGCCGCCTGGTTGAAGGCCCCCTTGGCATTGAGCGTGGCCCGCAGCGCACGATCATAGATCTGCTCGAAGTGCGAGTGACCGGCTTGCAAGAGCGAGGGGGAAATATCGAACGCGATGGCTCCCGGACTCAGGCCCAGCGGATTGAGGTGGGCGTTGGCGCTGTCGATGGCGCCTTGGAAGGCGTTGCCCGCGCTGGCGAGTTGCTCGAGTTCCGGCACGGTCGTGCGGTCGATGACCTGCACGCCACTGTGATTCGGATTTGTATCCTTGTCGGGGAGCAAGGTGTTGGCCGAGACCCAGTTCACATAACTGCCTTGTGCACTGCGCGAGACCCACTCGTCGAGCGCCTGGTAGCGTGCCACCTGGGTGCGTGAGTTGACCTTGCCGTCGCGGAACTGGCTCCAGCCGCTGGCAGGATCGTCCTGGTAGTTCTGACGATGCACCAGCGCCACGATCTGGCGGGCGCTGCTGGCGATATTGGCTGCCGCCGCTGCAAATTTCCGCTCGTCCTTGTAGTCGATCTGCACCGATTTGCCGAGCACCGTGACATCCTCCGCCGAAGTCACCCAGGTGAAGTAAGGGTGTTGGAGCAGCTTGTAGTAACCTTTCAACGCGGTGAGATAGTGGCCGTAGGCATCGCCGTGGCCTTGCGGGAACATGCGCTGGGCGTCTGCGGCATCCACCACACCGTTGGCCGTGCGGCTACCGGTCTTCTCCACGATGTTGTAGTTCGTGGCATAAAGCACCTCACCGCTGTTGATGCCGCGGGTATAGTTCCACCACAGGCGGTTGTAGGCGGGAGCCGATCCGACGCCCGGATTGACTGAATCATCGCGCCCTTTCAGCAGTGCCAGTTCTTCATCGAGCGAGCTGGCCACCTGGCCCTCGAACGAGAAGCGGCTGGTGTTCACCTCGGTGCTGGAACTGGCGTCGTCGATGGAGATCGTCGGGTTCGCGGCATCCGCGTAGGCCTCGTTGGCGACGATCGTGTAGAGGTCATTGAGATAACCCGCTGCCAGAATCAGGCCGTTGTTGGCCGAGGCGAAATCAATGCCCGAGCCAATGGTGAAGTTTTTACCGCGGTTGAGGATGGTTTCGTAAATTTCAATCAGTCCGACCTCGTTGATGTTGTCGAGATTGAGCGCGACATCGCCCTCCCAGCGGGTGCCGGCCTGGGTCAACATCGAGACATCGGTGTTGATCTCATTGTTATACAGATCGCTCATGCGCTGGTTGAACGGCGTGATCTTGGCGAGCACGCGCTTGATCCAGCCCTCGACCAGGGCGGGTTCGGTCCAGCCGGACCACCCCACATCGTCCGCCTGGTCACTCACCTGGAGGCGGTAGTTCATGGTGAAATAGGTGTCGCCCATCAGCACCGCCGGTGAGCGGATCGTGGCGGCGGCAGAACCGCCGACGAGGATGGATGCGCCCAACTCGCCATCGGGTTTCAACCAGGTGCTGGTGCTCGATGCGGTGTTAATGTTCGCAGCGGTGACCAGCGGGTTGGTGCCATTGGTCGGGAAGCCATAGCGCCACTGGAATTCATACAACTCCGGGTGGCCGGCATAGTCGCCGCTGTGGCGCAGTGCCACCTGCTCGTCGAGCGGGTTGCTCGCCAACAGGGTCTTGAGATCGCCCTTGTAGAGCGAGGAATCGACCTTGATGATCTGCATCGCGACGGTGTTGCCCGGGTCGGTGAAAGCGGCGCCATTTTCAAACATCAGGGTCACGTAGCCCGTGCCCGTGCCCGGCGCGGTCAAGGCGTAACTGTCCACCGCCGTGTCGCGGTCGCGGATGTCCGCCAGTGTTGATTTATCGACCAAGCGATTGTCCTTGGCCGGATCGACCACATACTTGCCAGGGATCGTGGCACTCTCGCTGAAGGTTTCCAAGCGGGTGCTCAGCGCCTGGATCGCGGCATTCCACTTGCTCTTGTGGATGGTGTCCGTAACCGGGCAAAGGCCCTGCAGCGCCGCCAGATCCGC
>JBIPND010000602.1:0-3037 GCA_044374015.1 Luteolibacter sp.
CCCCGGCGGCTACGTCGGGCTCTCGGATTGGTGGCGCGATGGCGGGGGAGGGGATCCGCTCAATTCCCGTCGTCCACTTGCCCAAAGTGCCGGTGAAATGGCCGCGAAAAACGGCGGTGTGCTCTGGCTCAGCGCGGTGTGGCATTTTCAGGATGGCGGTTTTTTCGCCCCGGTCGGCATCGCATTCACCTCCGGCGGTTCGTTCAAACCCTGCCAATACGCACCTGATTCCTTTCACCCATGAACCGCAGAAACTTCATCTCGACGGCCACCGGCACCCTCGCCGCCAGCACCGTTTTCCCGTCATTCGCCATCGGCAAGCCCGGCAAGTCCGCTAACAGCAAACTCAACGTCGCCTTCATCGGCTCCGGCGGGTGGATCGCCCGCCAGCCCTATCAGCAGGGATGCTCCGAGGAAAACCTGGTCGCATTCTGTGATGTGGACCGCAACCTCAGCGCGGAAAACATGAAGAGCTGGCGCACCAACCAGCCGTTTTTCGACGATTTCCGGGTGATGCTCGACAAGCTGCACAAGGAGATCGACGCGGTGGTGATTTCCACGCCCGACCACACGCACTTCGCCGCCACCCTGATGGCGATGGAGCGCGGCATCCATGTCTATACCCAGAAGCCGCTGGCCCACGACATCTGGCAGTCCCGCACGCTGGTGAAAGCCAAGGAACGCTACAAAGTGGTCACGCAAATGGGCAACCAGGGCCACGCGGGCGATGGCATCCGGCAATCGGTCGAAGCCGTCCGCGCCGGTCTGATTGGAGATGTTAGCGAGGTTTTCACCCGCAACGAGGGGCCGGCGATGGGCAGCGATCATTTCGCCAATCCTGCGACCATGCCGCCGCCGTCCTCGCCGGTGCCCGACGGGCTCGCCTGGGACCTGTGGCTCGGCCCGGCGGCGAAGCGCGATTTCTACGCCGACTACACCCCGAAAAAATGGCGGGCGTTCTACGACTTCGGCCTCGGCATGTTAGGCGACTTTGGTTGCCACACGCTCGACACGCCGGTGTGGGCGCTCGACCTCGATCCGCCCACCGCAGTCGAGTGTGTGCAGCGCGAAAAATCCCTCGACGGCGTGATCCCCACCGCCAGTCACATCAAGTTTCATTTCGCGGCCAAAGGCGACCGCGGACCGGTCGTGCTGCATTGGTTCGACGGCCCGCAGGACTGGAGCAAGGTCGGGCGCATCGACAAGTTCGGGGCCGAACACGCGGCCTACCTCGGCCGCGCCTGTTGGATGGTCGGCACCAAAGGCCTGTTAGGCTGCGGCACGCACGCCGGCGCGCCGCTCATCGCGCCCGAAGACCTGCGCAAGCAGTGGAAGGAAAGCCCCCCGCCGGAGACCATCCCGCGCGTCGCGGGCGGGCCGTTCCGCGAATGGCTGCGCGCCATCAAGGGCGAAGGTCCGGAGCCGGGATCGAATTTCACCTACGCCGCAAAACTCACCGAGATCATTCAGTTAGGCGTGATCGCCCAGCGCTTCAACACCCGCATCGAGTGGGATGCCAAGGACGGCCGCATCACCAACCACCCGGAGCTGAACGCCTTCGTCAAGGAACCCGCCCGCGAAGGCTGGCAATACGGCGAGGCGCTGTGATTGCTGGAGCGAAACAATTCAACGAACCATGAAAACATTCTCTTCCATCGTGGCGGCGGTTTCCAACCGCCATGCCGAACAGACCGATCTCTCGACCTGATGGCTGAAAACCGCCGCCGCGTTCCTGTTAGCCGTGTCCCCGTTGCACGCGCAATTGTCCCAGGAAGCCTTCCGCAACCCACCCATCCAAGCCAGACCCTCGGTGCTGTGGTCGTGGTTGAACGGCCACGTCGATCACCAACAGATCACCCGCGAGCTTGAGGAAATGAAGGCTAACGGAGTGCGCGGCGCCCTGATCTGGGATGTCGGCAGCATCGCCGACCCTGACAAAATGATTCCCGCCGGCCCGGAGTTTCTCGGGCCGGAGTCGCTCAAGTCGATCCATCACGCTTGAGGCCTTGACCGACTGAACCAAACACCCCGATCCCGGCGTGCGGCACTTTTCCGGATCGGCGACCTATCACAACCGGATCACCGTGGCGGCGTCCAACGAAAACCCGCTGGTGCTCGATCTCGGTTCCGTGAAGGAAGTCGCCGTGGTCCTCGTGAACGGCTAACAAGCCGGGGTGCTGTGGAAGGAACCGTACCGCATCGACATCGCACCCTTTGTCAAAACCGGTGAAAACCAGCTTGAAATCACCGTCGTCAACACCTGGAACAACCGCATCGTCGGCGATCTAACGGTAAAGCCGGAAGAACGCATCACCCGCACCAACATCGCCGGGAAGTTCAACCCCAAAACACCGCTGTTGCCCTCGGGACTGTTTGGGCCGGTGATGTTGAAATCGGCGGTAACCGCATCCTGCGATCTGAAGTGATAAGGAGCAGGACTTTGCTGTCCCTTCTTCCGAGTCCGGGACGATCGGGAAGAGACGACAATAAGGTCGTCGCTCCTTATGGCCGGGCTGATGAAGAAGAGACGACAGTGAGGTCCTCACTCCTTAAAGCAGGGCGTTTTGCCAGATTTCCGGTTTGAAGCCGGTCATCACTTTGCCGTCCATGATCAGGAAAGGGCGCTTCACCAGGTTGCCGTTTTCCGCGAGCAGGGTGATGGCGTCCTCCTCGCTGAGTGTGGACAAGCGGCTTTTCATTCCGAGATCGCGGTAATCGGTGCCGGAGGTGTTGAACAGGCGGCGCAGGTCGCCGCTGAAATATTTCACGGCGGTGCGAAGTTCGGTGGTGCTGGGCGGATTTTCGCGGATTGCCTTTTCCTCATATTCCAGGCCGTGGTCATCGAGCCATTTGAGGGCCTTGCGGCAGGTGTTGCAGTTCTTGTAGGCGTAAATCGTTCGCATTGGCTGAATCTTGCGTCAGCAATGGGATTGTGCAAGGTTCTCCGCCTATTGATGAAACATGCCTTGCTTAAAATGATCCGTGCGGAGTTGCGGCAACGGTTGGAACGCCTGTCAAAAGCCGCTTTCGAGGCCCA
>JBIPND010000603.1:0-3036 GCA_044374015.1 Luteolibacter sp.
GTGTCCGCTGGTTAGTTTGGCAACGTCACTCATGCGCAGGCCAGTATGCGCGCCGAGCAGGATCATGCCCCGCCATTCGTCGCTCGTCTTCGGGTGGTCGAGCATCTTCCGAACCTCGGTGGCGGTAAACGGGGCGCGCTCGGTGGAATCCTCTTCGGACATGGGCTTGATGTCGGTGGCGACGTTAGCCTTGGCTAGTCCCGCCTTCACGGCGGCATGCAGGGCGCGCCGGAGTGCTCCAAGGTCCATGTTCACCGTGGAGGATTTCAAGCCGGTGTCCTTGGACTTCTTGAGCGCCAGGCGGACTTGATCGGTGGTGAGCTCGCCCACCGGGGCCGCTGCCGCCTTCTTGCCAACGTGCAGCTTGATGCGGCGGTGCATGTCGGCATAAATGCCAGCGGTGGAAGCGGAGACGCCGGACTGGTCGCGGACCCACTTGCCGAGGTGTTCGTCGAGGCTAACGATTTTGAAATCCGGGTTGGCGAGGCGGTGCAGGCGCAAGACCAGCTCTTCGGCGCGGGCAAGGGTGAGTTCCCCGGCGGCAGCTTCCCGGGCGGCAGTTTCCACGATCACAGAATACACCTTCGGGAGATGGGCATCTTTTTTTGATGCGTCCCGCTCTTCGGATTCAAAACCGGCGGCGAGTCGCTTCGCCTCCATCTTCGATGTGGATCCCGTATTCTTGCTGACCCGCTTCCCTGCGGCGTTGAGATACTTCGCGTAGTAGGTGCCGGTGGTGTGTTTGTAGATGGAGGCCATGGCTAGAATCTTGGACATAAAACATGCGCAGGCAAGCGAAATGCGAAAACCGCCCTCCTAAGTCTCTGATACTTAGGGCTTCCGAACGGATAGGTCCTAGGTTCGATCCCTAGCGCCGGAGCCATTTAGGATCAACGCGTTACAACTGATAATTGCCAGTCACCAGAGCCCGATTGAACACCAAGACTGAACACTTTTTGGATTTTCCTCCGAGAAACTTTTTTCCGGTCTCTCTCTGGGTTACCTCAGCGAGGTTTACACAGCCCCCGCGCGGGGGGCGCGGGGGCGCGAGGGAAGACGGAAGGTTTTGAGTTCTGTTTGCGTCTGGCAGGCCTTCGGTCTGGTTGGCGCGAAGTAGTCACCTCACACCGCATCCGTCCTGTGCGCATAAAGGGGGGGCTGCGGCGGAGGTGGAGACGATGCGGGGGTATTTCAGAATCCATGGGATCAAACAAGCGTTTGATCCGATGTCTGTTCCTATCTCCTCCCGTATCTGAATCTTGGCTTGCCCCCGCTCCCTTTGCCCGTTGGCGGCCTTCGCCCTCGGAACGGATGGTAGAGCCACGCGCGGAAGACGCGCTCCTCTTTGCCAGCCTCACGCGCCGCCGCGACGGCGTCAGCAAACTCAGGGAAGGATTTCATCCGCTTCCAGACGGCTTGCCGGGAAATGCCGGAGAACCTTGCTGCATCACGAAAAGTGGAACCTCCGCGCAGATGAGTCAGGACAGCCGAATATCGCCAGTGCCAGTTCATGGCTTGGAGATTGCCCTAAATCGCCGCTGCCGTCCATCTGCGTGCCTAGGGATATTTTCGAAGCTCAGTCCTCCTCTTGCGCCATCCGCATCGCTTTGGCGAGAAGGAGTGCCCCGGCGTCCGCCTGATCCATTCCCTCGATCGCTTCCATCAGGAGGGTGTCCAAGTCGTCTGCGGGTTCTGGCTCCGGCTTCGGGTCTTTTGGGGTGGTCGGCATGGTTGTTGTGGTTTGCAGGCGTTAGCCCGGTTGCTACGCCCTTTCTCCCGCAGTTGGGTCCATTTCTCCCTCTAGGAGTTCCGCCATTCCTATTAGGAACTCCTGCGGGTCCGCCATTGCCTCCTCCAGCGTTGGGACGTATTCCGGGTCCATTTGGATTCGGAACCCCGTCAGGAAGTCCATTATTTCCTTCTGCATCGCCTTTTCGTCCGCTGGGAATTTCGGGAAGTAGTCCATTTTGCTCACCACCCAATTCAGGGCTGAGTCCCGGCGCAGCAATGGGTCCATCCTCTCCGTCAATAGATCCCGCATTTCCGGAAAGGCCTTCCAGACCTTTCCGCAGATCAGCGCGTATTTTTTTCTCAATTCATTCGTCACTATCAATTGATCCGCATCTCTCTGTCGTGAACGCCCGATCTCTGGGTCCGGCGCTGATTTGTAGCCCAAACAGTTCGCCTCCAACCACGCGACCTCCGAGGCTGGCCCTCGCGGAACAAGCCCTAAATTGGCGTAAGACTCCGCGTCAAAATTCATCCCATTGGCCCTGAACATTTTTGCCAGTTGGCGAACCTCGCCCTGCATCATCTCCGCCCAAGCATACAAGATTCTCTCGGCATCCAGTTCCCTGGCCATCGTCGGGCACTTATCCCTGATTTTCTCCGCCAATATTTTGGCTGATGGACTTGGAGTCCATGGTTGGGTCATAAGACCTCTCGCCAATTTATACTCCAGCGAGCGGACTTTGGCGACGAGGTAGGGGTCGAGTATCCAAGCGGGAAGGGATTCGTTCATGGCGGTGCGTTGTCTCGAAAACAATCCAGCCACCTCAGTTTCCCAAGGTGGCCGGGGTGTTTGAAAGCCGCGTGAAAACGACCGCGACGACCTTTAGCCACCCCGAGGGGCAGCCTGAACATACGCCGTCGCCACCCCGACCTTTCGGTCTGGTGGCGACGTTGATTCGGTCAACGCCTTCCGTTTCACGCGGGGTTTCAAAGCCCGGTCTGGATCTCTCAAGACCTTCTAATTGAAGAGAGGGGGCGCTGATCTAGCAAGGACGAAACCATGAGGAGGCGGAAATCGCATCTAATCACTCCTGATTCCAAGCTCCTCCTTGCGCCCCTGCCGCTGATCTGTTGGAGTCCGGACATGATACCGCAGAAACCGAATTCCGACCCCCAAGCACCTGCCGAAGTTCACGGTGACCCTGCTACCGGTGCGAGCGGGTTTCTCGTCGCCCGTCCATCACTCTGGTTCACCCCACGCCGCATTCTCGCAAGGATCTGCCCCGAGGAGCCGCCCCTTCTTCT
>JBIPND010000604.1:0-3033 GCA_044374015.1 Luteolibacter sp.
GGCCGGGGCGAAATTCATGCCATACACGCCGACGAGGAACGTCAGCGGGATGAACACCGAGGTGATCACCGTCAGCACCCGCATCACCTCGTTGGTCCGCAGGCCGACGCTGGAATGATAGAGCTCCATCAAGCCCGCACTGACTTCGCGGTAGCTTTCCACCAGATCCATCAGCTGCACGGTGTGGTCATAACAATCGCGCAGATAGACCTTGGTCGGGCGGGCGATGAAAATGCTGTGGTCGTGCAGCAGCGAATTGACCACATCGCGCATCGGCCAGACAAAGCGCCGGAGCTGGGTGAGGCCGCGTTTGTGCTCGTGGAGTTTTTGCATCATGTCGCGGGTCGGATGATCGAGCAGTTGGTCCTCCAGCTCGTCGATGTCCGCGCCGATCTTCTCCAACACCGGATAGTAGTGGTCAATGATCGAGTCGAGCAGCGCATAGGCGAGGTAATCCGCCTTGGACTTGCGGATCATCCCCCGGCCGGAGCGCAGGCGCTCGCGCACATTTCCGAAGACATCGTAGTCCGGTTCCTCCTGGATGGTGATGAGGACGTTTTTCCCGAGAAACAGGCTCACCTGCTCGCCACACAGGTCCAGTTCCTCGTTGTGATAGACCATCTGGGCGACGATGAAGATATAGTCTGCCGCCTCTTCGGTTTTCGGGCGTTGTCCGGTATTGAGAACATCTTCGAGTGCCAGCGGATGCAGGTTGAAGCGCTGGGACAACGCTTCGAGCACCGCGATGTCGCCCAGACCGTCCACGTTGATCCAGGTGGTTTTGCGGCTATCGATGTTGGCCAACAGATTTTCGATATCCGCAAACTCGCGCTCCACGCAATGATTGGCGTCATATTCGATCGTCCGGAGCTTCGCCTTCGCCACCTTGCCGTCCACCAGATGGGGCATCAGCGTGGCGGGCGAGGTGCCCGGGGCGTGTCGGCGCTTCTTGAACATGGGCGAATCCAATATCAGGCGCTGCGGGCATGCGACTCAAATTTCCCACGCCGTCCCCTCACTTCGGCAACCCGGCGGCGATCGTTTCCCATTGCCGTTTGAAAGTCGGACTGCTTTGCACCAGCAGCGCGGCGGCGGATAGCGAGCGTTCGCGGTTGCCGGCCAGCCAGTCGAAGGCGATGGCGCACTGGTGGCGGCGGAGGCGCTCCAACTCGCTCTGCGGCGTCTTCACGAAAATCCGGTGCAGGGCGATCAAGGCGTCGGGTGAAAAGTCGCTCCATGGGTGCGGCTGGATTTTCCCGCCATGATCTTTGGTGACCACCAACCCGGAGGAATCGATCGAGATCTCCCGCATGACTTCCCCGGACTTCATCGGGAGTTCCGCCGCGACTGCGCCCTTCGACAAGTCCTGCTCGATATCGGATAGAAAGACCGCCGAGGATTCGACGACGGCTAACAGCGAATCAAGTTTCGCACCTGCGGGATCCGCGTTGAGGGTTTTGAGGAAATCCGCGGCTTCGGTGAACCGGCATTCGCCGGCATAACCGGTGAGCCGCGCCATCACGGAAGCCAGTTCGGACGGCGGCGGACCGGCCGGTTGTTCGTTAGAGATTTCCAACAATTTCGCGTGGCGGGTCAGATCGAGCTGCCACGCCCGGACATTGAAGCGCGCCCGGCCGCGGGTTTTCAAGGTGGCCAGCGCGGCGTCTAACGAATCCACGGCAGCCTTGCACGCGGCGGGGTCGGCGGGGAGATTTTCGAAAACCGCGCCGGTGAGTAGCGCGTGATCGGCGAGATAGTCCGCCGCCAGTTCCTGATAGATACCCATCCACACGGCATCCGGCGGCAGCTGGGCATCGGCGACGGCGGCAAAATAGGCGGCGGCCTCGCCGAGCACGCCTTGTTCCCAATTTTTGAGTCCGGCGAGCATCCAGGCCATCACCGACGAAGCGTCCAGAGGGTCCACAGTCCGCGATTTCGCAGGGATGGCGGGCAATCCGCACAAGGTGTCCAAGGTCCGGGCCAGGCTTTTGCCGACGGGCGCGGATTCTTCCGCAATCGCTGAAACATGCTTCTGGCTCGCCCGCGCCAGGCGTCGGGCATCGGCCGGCTTGCCGTCCAGATAGGCCGCGGCGACCGCCTCGACTCCGGCCCAGGTGCGGGTGGGTTCCTGGACGGACGGATTTTCGCTGAGCAGGGTGAATTGCCGGGTCGCATTTTCAAAATCCCGCGCCGCCACCGCCGCGCGGGCTTCGCGGTAATTTTTCGCGATATCGGTGGAGGCGGCCTCCTCGGGAATGATCGGCACGGCTTCGCGCACCACCGGTTTCACCACCACTTTGGCAGGCGGTTTGCGGGTGGCCCACCAGGCACCGGCGCCGAGCGCTCCTGCTAGAACCAAGGCGATCCCGCCAAAGAGAAGCCATTCGCGGCGCTTGCGTTGGGCGCGCCGGCGCGAGACCGTCTGGGAGACTTCCGCCGCACTCGGGCCGCCGTTTTTCAGATGTTTGCGCGCGGCCTCCAACTGCGTGATCAGCTCGTCATAAGAACTGAAACGGTCCTTGGGATCGTAGGCCATCGCGCGCTCGACGATCTTGCAGGTTTCCGCGGAGATCCACGGAGCGGCCTTGCTGAGCGGGACGACTTTGCGCTTGAACTCGCGCAGAAGATTCGTGGCCATCGTTTCCTCACCGCAGGAAGGCTTGCCGGCGAGCGCATGATAGACGGTCGCGCCGAAGGCATAGATGTCGGAGCGGAAATCCTCGGGAAAACCCTCGATCGTTTCCGGCGGAACATAGTAGGGAGTAGCCCACAATTCGGTGGCCTGCGCCTTGCCGCCGTGGGTCACCAGCGCCAACCCGAAATCGACGATTTTGGCGCGGCCTTCGGCATCCAACAGAATATTTCCCGGCTTCACGTCGCGGTGGATCAGGCCGGCGGAATGGGCGGCCTTGAGTCCCTGCGCCACCTCGATCGCCAGCGGCAGCATTTCCTCCTCCGGGATCTTGCCGCGCTCGCGGATCTGGTGTTCGAAGTGACCGCCCGGCACCAGTTCCATGGCGATGTAAAACCGCC
>JBIPND010000606.1:0-3030 GCA_044374015.1 Luteolibacter sp.
GTGAAGGCCGCGGTCGAGTTCCGAAAAATGATGGCCAAGTTGCTGCTTTCACTTTGTGAAGTCGAGGAAGCGTTCCTCAACGGCAAAATCGAAGACGTGGCGAAGATCGTGGAAGATCTGAAAGCGCAGAAAAAGGCCGGCCACGAGAAGTTCGTCAAAGACGAGGAATGACCGACCGCAGAGATTAAAATTTGAAGTGAAAAAGGCCCGGACGTGCAAGCGTCCGGGCCTTTTTTGAAAGTTTCAAGCGCTCACTCGATGATCACACGGGTCCCGGCTTTGACCTTGGAATAGACCAGCGGAATGGTGCCGCTCGGCCCGCGAACGCAGGCGTGCGATGCTGGATAGCGGCGAACGGGGCCGATGTGGTGGCCTACGCCGTCATTGGTCAGGCGCATCCAGTAGCGCATCGAGGCACCCTCGAATTTGCCGCCTTCGGGAATCGGATCCAAGGTGGAATCAGCATCACTGTTCACCACAGTGCCTGCGGCATCATAGATTTTTCCATACTTGTTCGATTTCTTGTCGACGATTTTTTCGAGGATATAGAAGGTGCCGGCCGGGGTGGGACGGCTCTTGGTGCCGGAGCAGATCGGGTAATCCATCACCACGTCATTGCCATTCATGAGCAATCCCCGCTGAGTGGCCAAGTTGATCTTGATCGAGGAATTTTCCGCATGGGTGCGGGAGAGTAGTTCTTCGTTTTTCCAGACGCTGTGGGTCTTGGGATAGGTGGGCTCCGCCTTGAAATGATCGTAGGTGCCGACCGGGTATGGATTGACCGGCTTGCCATCTTTGATGACTTGTTCGGCAGGCTTCTGGTTGGCGCAACTGGCCAGCAAGAGCGAGGCGGCGGCGGCGGCAATCTGGGCAAATATTCGGATCGGGATCATTGGCTGGCGGCGTGGAGGGGGGAACTAAGGCAGTTTTTTCGAAAATGCAATCCCCAGAACGCGCGGGGTGGCGAGAAATCAGGGGTCAGAATGGTCATCAGGCTTTCGGTGCCCTATCTAACGGGACAGCATCACCGGCACAAGGCAGGTGCGGATGAGGTGGGTGGTGGTGCTGCCGAGTATCAGATTGCGGACCCGCGAGTGACCATAGGCACCCATGACCACCAGGCCGATTTCATGGTGTAGAACCTGAGTGGCGATCACTTCATCGGGATCACCGGGCAGCAGCTCCGAGACGTCGAGCGCCTCCTTGAAGTCGAAGGCAGCGGTAAAATCATCGGCCGAGGCGAAGAACACCTGGCCGCGCACCGTGTAGGTGCGGGTTTCGCCGGCGAGTTCGCTGGCGATCTGAATGACCTGCGCGACCTTGCGGGCGAAGAGCAACGATGCCATCAGCACACCCGCGCCGACGCCGAGTGCGAGGTTGTGGGTCCAGACGACGGTCCCCACCGTGGTGAGCATCACCATGCTGGTGGTCGATGGATGCACCGCGAGGTTCTTGAACGAGGCCCATGAAAAGGTGCCGATGGAAACCATGATCATCACCGCGACCAGCGCCGCCATCGGGATTTGTTTCACCCACGGGCCGAGCACCAGCAGCAGAATGAGCAAGGTCACACCGGCTGCTAGAGTGGAAAGCCGGGTGCGGCCGCCGGATTTCACGTTGATGACCGATTGGCCGATCATCGCGCAGCCCGCCATCCCGCCAAACATGCCGGCGACGATGTTGGCGATGCCCTGGCCGCGGGCCTCGCGGTTTTTGTCGCTGGGAGTGCCCGTTAGGTCGTCCACGATCTGGGCGGTCAGCAGCGATTCTAACAATCCAACCACCGCCAGGCCCATCGAGTAGGGGAAAACGATGGCGAGCGTTTCAAAGTTGAAAGGCACCTTCGGCCAAAGAAAGAGTGGCAGCGTGTCCGGCAGCGCACCGAGATCCCCCACGCGGCGGACATCGAGTTTCATGACGATGGCGATGATGGTCATGACGATGATGCAGACCAGCGGCGAGGGGATGACTTTGGTGACGCGGGGCAGGAGATAGATGATTCCGAGGCCGCCGGCGACCATGGCATAGGTGATCCAGCTCACGCCCGCGGTTCCGAGGTTCAGTTCCGGCAGCTGTGCCATGAAGATGAGGATCGCCAGCGAGTTGACGAAACCGGTCATCACCGCCTTCGAAACGAAGCGCATCAGGTGGCCGACCCGGAGGAAGCCGAGAATGATCTGAATCAACCCCGTTAGAAGCGTCGCGGCTAGCAGGTATTGCAGGCCGTGTTCCTTCACCAATGTCACCATCAGCAAGGCCATCGCGGCGGTGGCGGCCGAGATCATGCCGGGACGCCCGCCGACGAAGGCGATGACCACGGCGATACAGAATGAAGCGTAAAGCCCGACTTTCGGATCAACTCCCGCGATGATCGAGAATGCAATCGCTTCGGGAATGAGCGCGAGCGCGACGACAATGCCGGCGAGCAAATCGCCGCGGACGTTGGAAAACCAGGATTTGGAAATAGAAGATATCGGCATGAAAAAGGATGATGGAAGTGGGAGAAAAATGCCCGCGCCAATCGCGGGCTGATCCAACGAGAAGCGCCGGAAGGATTTCCGGGCGGTGGTTTATCGATATGAACCACAAGCCGTGCGGCAGTCCTCAGGGGGGACCGCAGCGCTCGGAGGAAACCAGGTTTCCCGTGGAAATGACGTTGAAACGTTTCAAAAACATCGCATAAGGACGCACAGGCTTCGGGCAAACAGCGGCTGAGGCAAGCAAGTTCTCGATATTTTGGGAGGCTGCGACCAAAGCTTGATCCGGCGCGAACCATGGGGTGCCCGCGTGAAATAAGGAAAACGTGGTTCTCCGCTTCGAGGGCGACATCAATCGGAGACTCCGACGTAGCCGAAGTCTCCGCCATTTCTGCCAGAAGCACAAAACGCGAATGACCCCGAGAGCAGAAGTGTTCGGCATGGTCCCTGCTCGGCAAGATTTTGCCCGCTCAAAAAATTTAAACAAACGCTTGTACTGTTAGATCCGGTGTGATGTCCTTCATCCGTGGCCCGCACCAAGGACAAGATCGAC
>JBIPND010000003.1:0-25370 GCA_044374015.1 Luteolibacter sp.
AAATAGTTGGAAGGTGTTCCGGGAGAGTCTCCGGGCCGGTGGTCAAAACAAAGATTGCGTTGCCTGACAAGACTTATCTGGTCGGAAATTGAGGAAATTTTGAAAATTCCCGGCAGCCGGGCGGTTTCATTTTGGCATCAGGTCGATCCCGAAGCGCCGCAACACGATCACCGTGACCCAGAAAAAGGCGACGGTGATGACACAATTCGCCGCCAGCGCCGCCCAGAATCCCCAACCGTTCCGCAGCATCCACGGCAAAATCAGGAACATTGGTAAAGTGGGCAGCACAAACCAGAAGGTGCCTTCGGCGTGATTGGCAAGGCGGGCGGGCGATTGGCCGGCCTGGTGCATCCAGATCATGGCCAGCAGCGAGGTGAGCGGCAGGGCGATCAGCAGCGCGGAGAGCCGGTCGCTGACGAGCTGGATTTTCGTCACCAACAGGATCACCGCGGCGGTGACCAGCAGTTTGACAAAATCGAAGGCGGTGAAGGTGAGGATTTTATCCCAGGGAATGCGGTTCATGGGCTTGCGACTGGCAGCATGCTAGGTGTAACGTGCTGCCATGCAAGTCGCCGGTTTTGTTTGTTGTTTCGCCGTCCTCCTCAGTGCCTGCGCCCCCGCAGCCCCGCCGGCGGTGGGCGGAAACCTGAGCGCCGGACAAAAGGCGGCGATCGGCAAGAAAATCTGGCAAAACGAATGCGCCGGGACGGTTGCCGGGCTGACGACCTGGAACGCGGGCGAGGAATTTCCGTCGCTGGGGATCGGCCATTTCATTTGGTATCCGGCGGGATTCAATGGGCGCTTCGAAGAGAGCTGGCCGAAATTTGCGACGTTCGCCCGCCCGCGCGGCGCGGATTTGCCGGCGGTGGCGTTGGAGCGCCACAGCCCGTGGCGCAGCAGGGCGGAGTTTCAAAAGGATTTCAACGGTCCGCGGCTGACGGCCCTGCGGAAATGGTTGGCGGCGAATGTCACGTTGCAGACGGATTTCATCATCGTGCGCTCGCGCGAGGCGTTGCCGAAAATCCTGGCAGCGGCACCTGCCGGCGAGCGGGCGCGGATCGGCGCGAACTATCAGAAAGTCGCGACCACCGCGCAAGGCACCTACGCGCTGATCGACTACGTGAATTTCAAGGGCGAAGGCACCCAGATCACCGAACGCTACAACGGCCGCGGCTGGGGGCTGCTGCAAGTCCTGGGCGACATGAAAGACGTGCCCTCCGGCGCGCCGGCCGCTTCGGAATTCGCCGCCGCCGCCAAGCGCGTGCTCTCGCGCCGCATTGCCAACTCGCCCCCCGCCCGCGGCGAAAAGCGCTGGGAGGAAGGCTGGCACAACCGCTGCGCCACCTACGGCCGACCACTCTAAAATCCCATGACCCGCAACTCATCCATCACCGCTTGCTGCCGATCATTCGCGGTGGCCATCCTCCTTTCCGCAGCCCCCGCGCTGCATGCCCGGCCGTGGTCGTTTGTCGGCATCCCCGAGCCGATCGAGGCGGAATTGATCGGCATCAAAAACGGCGGGGTCGTCTTGCAGGGACCCAACGGCAAAAATTTCGAAGTCCCGATCACCAGCTTCTCCCAGGCGGACCAGACTTACCTCCGCTTGCTGGAAGCCGGAACGGGGCAGGACGCGGCGGGTGAAAAAAATCCGGCCAAGCCGATCACCAGCAGCAAGGGCTACACCGTGAAGTCGGTGAAAACGCTCACCAACCAAGTGATCACGCTCACCGCCGGGATGGAGCTGCACGTCACCGGCACCGGCGATCCGCTCGCCGGCAGCACCGTCGTTTTCACCGCTCCCGACGGCTGGTTGTTTCTGGATAACCTCGCGCCGTCGATCGTGGCGTCCAAGTTTCTGGACCGGATGTTGGTGAACAAAGCCAAGGCGGAGTTGGACCAAAATGTGCGGGTGGTCCAGCACGGCAGCGGGCCCGTAGTCATTCCGCAGGGCCCGGTTTACCCGGCGATGACGGTCTTCGACGGCAAAGCCTCCGCCGGGGCCTCCGCGCCGCTGACCTGTTATACCGCCTACGACGCTTCGGAACGGCGCCCGCTGAAAGGCGCGGTTGGTTCGTTCCTGCTCAAGCGCGGCTACATGGCGACCCTCGCCGAAAAGCCCGACGGCACGGGTGTGAGCAAAAACTACGTCGCCCAGGACCACGACCTGAAGATCGACGCGCTGCCACCCGGGTTGGACAAAGGCGTGGGTTTCATCCGCATTTTCCCGTGGCGGTGGGTGAGCAAAAAGGGCATCTGCGGCGGCATCTGGCGGGATTTGAACGTGGCCTGGTTTTACAATTGGAACATCGGCGAAAACTCCACGCTGGATTTGGAATACGTCGCCATCCGCCAAAACCGCCACTGGCCCGGCCTCGGTCAGGATTGGAAAACCAAGGGCGTCAACCACCTGCTCGGCTACAACGAACCCGACCGCCCGGACCAAGCGAACATGAAAGTCGGCGACGCCATTCAAGGCTGGCCGGACCTGCTCGCCACCGGCTTGCGCCTTGGGTCGCCTGCCACCTCGGACGGCGGCCTTGCCTGGCTTTACGAATTTATGGAAAAGGCCGACAGCGCCGGGCTGAGGGTCGATTTCGTGCCGGTGCACTACTACCGCGCCACCAACGACCCCGGGGATGCGAAGGGCGCGGCGGCCCAGTTCTATCGGTTTCTCAAAGAAGTTCACGACCGCGTGAAGCGCCCACTGTGGGTGACGGAATGGAACAACGGCGCGAACTGGACCAAGGCCCCGGACCCAAATTCCAAACAACAGCAAGAGGCGATCGCCGAAATGATCAAAATGCTCGATGAGACCCCTTTCGTCGAACGTTACGCCCTTTACAACTGGGTGGAGGACGTGCGCCACCTGGTCAAAAAGGACGAATCGCTCACCCCCGCCGGTGAGGTCTATCGCGACCATGTTTCATCGCAATCCTTCACGCAGCCCAAGGGCGAAAAGTGAAAGCCCGCGCCCCGGAAGCATCATCGCTTGAATCCACCCGCCGCGCGTTTAGTCTCGCGCATGAGCCACCCTTTTCTCAGCAACCCCAAGCAGCACGCCGGCTGGAACTGGGATCATTCCTACGCCCGGCTGCCGGAATTGCTTTTCAGCAAGACGCGCCCGGTGCCGGTCCGCGAACCGCGGCTGGTGATTCTAAACCGCGCCCTCGCCGTCTCGCTCGGCCTCGATCCGGACGTTTTGGAAACTCCGGAAAACGCCGCCATTTTCGCCGGCAACCAAATCCCCGAAGGGGCCGAGCCGCTCGCCCAAGCCTACGCCGGCCACCAGTTCGGCCACTTCACCGGCCTGGGCGACGGTCGGGCGATTTTATTAGGCGAGCAGCTCACCCCGGACGGCAAACGCTTCGATATCCAACTGAAAGGCTCCGGCAGAACCCCCTTTTCGCGGGGGGGCGACGGCCGGGCCGCGCTCGGGCCGATGTTGCGCGAATACATCATCAGCGAGGCGATGCACGCCCTCGGCATCCCGACCACCCGCAGCCTCGCGGTGGCCACCACCGGTGAGGAAGTTTTCCGCAGCGACCTGCTCCCGGGCGCGGTGCTCACCCGGGTCGCCGCCAGCCACATCCGCGTCGGCACCTTCCAATGGGCCGCCGCCCACGAAGACCCGGTGGCGTTGCGCGCGCTGGCGGACCACACGCTGCAACGGCATTTCCCGGAACTCGCAGACCGGGAAACCCGCTACGCCGAGTTTTTCGAAGCAGTCTTGGATCGCCAGGCCGCGTTGATCGCCAAGTGGCTGCACGTCGGTTTCATCCACGGCGTCATGAACACCGACAACATGGCGCTCTCCGGCGAGACGATCGATTACGGCCCGTGCGCGTTCATGGATCACTACGATCCGGACACGGTCTTTAGTTCCATCGACCGCAACGGCCGTTACGCCTACGGCAAACAACCGGAAATCGCCCGCTGGAATCTCGCCCGACTGGCGGAGGCGATGCTGCCCTTGCTGCACGAGGATCAAAAAATCGCCATCGATCTCGCCAACGAGGCGCTGGGCGCGTTCGAAGAGCGCTTCCATGGCCATTGGTTGTTAGGCATGCGCGCGAAGCTCGGAATGTTCACTGCGGAAAAGGAGGATGCCGCGCTGGTGGCGGAGCTGCTCGACTGGATGCAGGCCAACCAGATGGATTTCACCAACACCTTCCGCGCCCTCAGCGATGAAAACGCCTTCGTTGAACCCACCTTCATCGATGCCGGCTTCATGCAGTGGCACGAAAAATGGAGTGCCCGCCTCTCCCGCCAACCGCAATCCCCCGCCACCGTGGTGGAACAAATGCGGTCCAGCAATCCAGCGGTCGTTCCCCGCAACCACCGGGTCGAGGAAGCGCTCGCCGCCGCTTCGGAACATGGAGACCTGGGCGCGACGCAACGATTGTTAGAGGCATTGACCAATCCCTACGCGGCCGATGCCCCCACCGAATTCACTTCACCCGCACCCGCCGGCCTCCCCGCCTACCAGACATTCTGCGGAACCTGAGAGACTCTGGAGCGCCATTCCGCGGTCCGGAGTTCAAGCTTTAGCTTGCCTCTTCAAGAGCACGGTAAACCGTGAACTCCGGACCGCTTTGGGGTGGCAAACGGCGAAGTGGGTTTCGGCAATGAATTTTGGCAAACTTCGTTCCAAGCCCGCGCTTGCCGAATGGCAGCGGTCGGCTAAATTCACAGCATGCCGAAAACCTTGCTAACCTTTGTGGAGGACATCTATGAGGAATTGGAACTCTGGTATCCCAAAATCCGCTGCGAGGAGGCGGGTTATCCTCGCGCCGTTCGGCAAGGCGATGGTCGATTTTCTGGATCAGCAGGCCTGAGCCGGTGAGGTTTCTCCGTAGCCATCCTTTCCGTCACATGCGCTCCGTCACGCTGTGAAATACCAGGTGGTTGCTTCGCGGTGATAGGTAGGCAACCAGAAATTTGCGGAAGCGGGCGTCGAACGGCCATTGCTCGGTGGTGGCGAGCTTCCATTCGTCCTCCTGCTTGAGGCTCACCAAAACGGCCAGGCTGACGATCCCGCTGCCCGGCGGCGCGGCGAGCACCCCCGATTTACCGGGTGGGATCATCAGCGGCTCCGACTTGCCGAGTTTGATCGCCATTTCATGCGGAGTGGCATTGATGATGAAGCGGTCGCCGCCCTTGATGCGGTTTGGCGGGGTGACGACTTTCAGCACGCGGAAGGTCTTTTCCTGTTCAAAAAACACCAACAACAGGTGCTCGCGCTCCGCAGGCTCGATCTTGAGGGAGATCGCGGGCTTTTCCGACGCACCCTGCCACAGGTCGAGGAAAACTCCGTCACGCAGCGGTGCTTCGAACGGTCCCGCGATAAAAGTCAGCGGGACCTCGACCTCAACCTGCCGGCTGCCACTTCCGGCGCGGAAAACCGGCGATTCGCGGTCATTTGGATCGAAGCGGGTGACGCGGAATTCCACCTTGGCGGCCCCCTTGGTGTCGGCGTTCTGCGCAGGGGCGGAAAAGGTAGTCAGAAGAGCAACCGCCAAAACGGATCGAGCCAGGCGGATCGGGAAAATGAGTGAGGAGGACATGGTGTGGAATGCGGGTCAATCAGGCATCAGGGATGGCGGGAAGCCAGCGGAATGATTTGATCACAAAGCGGCGGCGGGAAACTTGTAGTTGGTTCCGGCGATATTCGCCAACACGATCTCCTTGGACGAGCCCCGGTAGTCGCGGTTGATCGACACCTTCGGGTCCTCCAAAGCGGCCTGAAGCGCGCCGTATTTCGCCATCTCCACGTCCGCCGAGCGGCGGCGGTTGACAAATTCGCCCAGCGACCGGAACGGCCCGCGAGTTTTCACCTGACGCACCGTCGCCTCGGCAAGTTGGCGGATTTCATCGGCCGTCAGCTCGCGGTAGCCAAGCCAGCGGCTATCCTCGGTGGCGGTGCCGCTGGCCGGATTCGGATTGCGGCTGATGACAAAAGCGCGGCGTTCCTGGCCGCTCAACTGGCTGTCCCGGGGCATGAAAACCGGACGTTTGCGATTGGCGGCGGAGAGCACGGCGGTCCATGCCTGGACCGAGGTCGAGTTGATGTTGAAACCGCCCTCCACCATCAGTTTCGCGGCGGACTTGAGGTGGGCGGTGGGTGTCGCACCTTGCCGGTTGATGAGCAAATTGACCGTGTCGGCGGCAGCCGATTTCGGCACGTCGTATGGCTGGTAAGCGGCGACCGGCAGCGGTTTGTCCCCGCTGAAAAAATCCGTAACCACCGTACGCAGCGGGCGCTCGGTTCCGTAGCGGCGGAAGACCGCACCTTCCTGCGCCGCCATCGAGGCTTTCCCCAAGTCGCGAGCGAGGTGGAGATGGCGATTCGGTCGCCGGGATTGCCGCTGATGGTTCCGAGGTCGCGCGGTTGGCCGGCACGGGTGGGCAGCCAGGCGGGCGGGGTCTCGATCATGTTATGGGCATTGAAACCGCCGCTTTCCGACGACGAGTAGGTGAGCGTTTTCGCCTCGCCGGGGGCGAAGGTGAGGCCCGGCCCGGTGCTGCCGCCGACACGCAGGGTCATGTTGCCGTGCGGCCAGCCCCAGTTGTAGTTGCCGTTGAGCGTGCCGCCGCCGGTGAGATTGTGCTTCGCTCCGGCTTTGAAGACTCCGTGCTCCAGTGGCAGCGTGTGGAGAAAGGCGCTCCATTCCGCCACCTTCATCGGCACGTTGTAGGGGTTCCAGAGTGTCACGGCGGGATAGCTGTACAGCCGCATGGCGTAGTTGTTGCTGGTCGGGCTCTGACGTTGGACCCCGAAGGAGACCAGCATCTGGATTCGCACCACCATCGGAGTGATGCGGGTGACGCCGCTGTTCCAGGCCGGATTGGCGACCGGATCGATGGCGGGCGTGGTGTTGAGGATGGCGCTCACGGGCAGGTCCTGCTGGTTGGCGCGCTGCCTGCGGTGCATATCGCCGCGTTCCAGATAGAGGCTCAGATCCTTGCGCAAGCCACCGGCGGTCACGTTGGCGAGGACGCTGCGCGGATAGGGCGAGAGGTGGTGGAATAATTTCGCGGCATCCGCCGTGGCGACCAGTGGCAGCGTCTCCAGCGTGATCAACTTGTCGCTGGCCGCGGTGTTGGCGGGAAATTCCCCGAGTCCATCCAACAAAAGCACGCCATGGGCTCCCGGGGTGGAAAAACCGGCGAGCAGCTCCGCGGTTTGCGCGCTGCTCTTGCGGTCGGCATCGTTGCGCGGATTGATTAACGCCTTGCGATTTTCATCGCCCACCCACCAAGCGAGGGCGCCGCCCGTGACTGGCAACCGCCCTGCCCGGACACGTCCTTCGGCGGGATGGTTGGAGGCGTCCACCATCGACACCGGATTGGCCAGGGCCCCCTGGCGCACGAACTCAGGCAGTTTGATTTGGGCCTCGCTGGTGTGGGAAACCAGCCAGCGCCGGAAAGAAGTCTCCCGCGAATAATCCGGAGTCTGGGCGAGGGTCTCGCCCCGCGCCTGCCAGACACCAGTGAGATGCGGATGGTTCACGCCGCCGACCTCGTCGCTTTCCGGCTCCGCATCGAAAATGGCCGCCGGCGCGGTGACATTCTGATCCGGTCCCAGCAACTGCTGCACTTCCCCGAGCGCCAGCATCAGGGCCAACCGGGCGTTGGCCTCCGCCGTCGATCGCGCGGTGGTCTGCCCGCTGGCACGCAGCGAAATCGTTGAAAGCGAGAGCAGGCCCACGGCAATGACCGTGAGCAGGATCATCAACGCAAGCGTGACGACCAAGGCGAAACCCTTGGCGGTGGATTAATCTGGGATGTTGCCTTTCATGAAACAGTCTGGATGTCGTGGATCACACCTAACAAATCCTGGATGTCAAGTCAACCGGGAGGCAGGAAGCGGATGGGAAACGCGGCAACATCCCCTAACCGTTGGATTTTTTGACAGATCCCTGCTGAACATTTGCTAGGAAAATCCGACGTCCCTTGCAAGCCCGGAGTCTGCGGAAACTAAAGTCGGCAATGTGCCTTGGACTGCGTGCAGCCTGCTGCCGCTTTCGCGTCTGCCAGCCTGCTGGCGGGGATGGAACTCCGCTCCCGCATCGACTCCCGATCCACCCCCATGCCGCAGCAGGCTGCGGGCATCAAAGCGGCAGCTGGCTGCCGTCAGTCCAAGGACGTGGAAAGGCAAACGGCATTGAAAGGAAACCGATCGAACTCAATAAACATCCCGCAGGTAGCGCTTTTCCTTTTTCAGGCGGGCGATGAAGGCGGCGGCTTCCTCGGCGGTTAGTTTGCCGTGTTCTTCGACCACTTTCAGCAGCGCGTTGTCCACGTCCTTGGCCATCCGTGAGGCGTCGCCGCAAACATAGAACGCCGCTCCTTTTTCCAGCCAGGCCCAGAGCTCCGCGCCGTTTTGCAACATCAGGTGCTGCACATAGACTTTTTCTTTCTGGTCCCGGGACCAGGCAAGATCGAGGCGGCCGAGAGTGCCGTCCGCCAGATAGGCGTTGAGCTCGTCTTCATATAGAAAGTCGGTCGCGCGGTGGGGGTTGCCGAATAACAACCAGTTAGCCCCGCTGGCGGCGGTCGCTTTGCGGTCCTCCAAAAACGCGCGGAATGGCGCGATGCCGGTGCCGGGACCGACCATGATCACCGGCGTGTCGCCATTCGGCGGCAGGCGGAACGCGTTGTTGGAGTGGACGTAAACTTTCGGATGCACGCCGGCGGCCAGCCGGTCTGATAGAAAGGTCGAGCAGATCCCGCCGCGTTGCCGGCCGTGGGTGTCGTAGCGGACGATGCCGACGCACAAATGCACTTCGCCGGGATGCGCGCGCGGGCTGGAGGCGATGGAATAAAGCCGCGGCTGGAGTTTTTTCAGGATGGCAACGAATTCCTCCCCATCGGAAAAGTCCGCCGGATGATCGATGACCAGATCGATCAAATCCCGTCCCCAACAGAAATCGTCCCAGGCCTTCTTGTCGTCCGCCTGCACCAGCGCGCGCAGGAACGGTGAACCGCTTTTCGCCTGCCATTTCTGGATGATCGACTTGTTCAGCGAGCCGATATCGTAGTGGTGGATGAGCGCCTCCCGCAGCAAGGTTTCGCCGCCATCCGGGGTCGGGACATCGCCGGCTTTGAACGGCAGGTTGGCAATGATTTCATCCACCACCGCGGCGGGGTTGCGCGGATAGACGCCGAGCGCGTCGCCGACTTCGTATTCGATTCCGGAACCGGCGAGCGACAGCGCGACATGATGGGTCTGCTTCTCGCCCGGGCCATTGAGATTGAAATTCGCCAACACCGGCGAGGGGAACGGATGAGCCTTCGAGGGACCGGCGGCGGTGGTTTCCACCACGGCGGTTTCACCCGCTGGAATTCCGGCACCGGCAGGGGCGAGCACGGCCAGCACGGCTGCGGACCACTGGGCATACGGCACGTCGGCGTCCACATCCACATCGACCCGCGCGTGAAAGCGGCTCGCCCCAAGGTCTGCCAGGCGGGTGTCGAACTCGATGCCGCATTTGCAGAAATCCGGGTAGCTCGAGTCGCCCAGGGCCAGCACCGAGTAGGAGACGCCATCGAGGCGCGGTGCGGCATCGCTCAGCAACCAGCCATGCAGCGCGGCCACCGAGTCCGGCGGCTCGCCGTCGCCGTAGGTGGAGGTGATGATCAACAGGTTTTTCTCGGCGGTCAGACGCGAGCGGTCGTAATCCGCCATATCGTGGAGTTCCGGCTCGAAATTGCCCTTTTTCAGGGTTTTGAGCAATTTTTTGGCCAGGCCTTCGGCAGTGCCGGTCTGGGAACCGTAAAGCACGGTCACGGGAATCGATGGGCCTGCCGATGAGGCAGTGAAAGTGCCCTGGGCGAGGGCCTTGCTGAGAAAATCGTTAAGCCACGCGCGTTGCTCCGGCGTGAAGGGCGCGTCATTGGGAAGTTGAATCGGGAAGACCATTGCTCTGATGGGACAAGTAGAAACGCCCGCTGCCGGGCGGCGAAACTTGTGCCCGGACGGGAGCCCGTTCAAGCCTGATTCGTGCCAATTCCCTTCATAATCCTCAGGAGAATTTCCTAGCCACGGGAGAGCCGCCTCACTAATTTTCGTGATTGGACCCAGCGCCAATTCGGTAGGATTTTTAAAATCAATGTACCTGGATCGCCCGTTTTTGAATTTTCCAAGTCAGCTGCTCGCACTCACGTTCTGGCTTGCGGCGGGCCCGGTCAGAGCCGAGACCTTGACCATCCTAGCGACCCCGACCGGTACCACGCCGGACCACTTGGGCTACAATCTCGGGCACTTCATGCCGGCATCGAATGCGGCCGACTGGTTTCGCTATTCCGGGGTGAATGCGGCCCGGGTATTCATCAGCCCCTCCGATATCGAGCCGGCCGATGACCTTTCCCCAGTGGGTGACGGCGTGACCAGCGAAACCGGGTTTTTCGCCCGGCGCACGCTGCTCCGCAACAACGCCGCCTCGAACACCCAGAACCTGAGCAACACCTACGTCAACTGGGCGCTCTTTTCCGGAAACTATCAAGACACCGCCGGCGGCAACAACCGCATTCAGTTCAGCTCGGCGCTGGCGAACCTACGGGACCGCGGAATCTCGGTTCTCGCCAACATCACCGCCAGTCCCTCCCGCTTCCCGATCACCACCGACGGCGACTGGGGCGGAAAATGGGAACTCTGGCAACATTACTACGCCCAGGCGTTCCTGCTCTCGCGGGATTATGGCGTGCGGGATTTTTCCATGTTCAACGAGCCCAATGGGTGGATCGGGATGACCGAAGCCGATTGGTTGGGGCGCTACCGGATTTGTTCGGACGCGGTCCAGAGCGCCGTCGTGGACATGAACTCCCGCTACGGAAAATCCCTCGTCCCCCGGGTTTTCGCTCCCAACACCGCCAATGGCGCGGAAAAATACAACGCCCTTGGCGCGGACGATGCGACCACCGACACCTGGGGCCGCGAAGCCGTGGCCAACCGGCACTTGCAACTCGACGGCACCAGCGCGCCGGACTGGATGAACCTGCAGGTGTATAGCTATCAGAAATACACCACCCGCCAGATCGCCGCCGACGGACTCTCCGGCTTCGTCACGGATTACCATGAGCTGCGTGGGCGGATCGATGCGGACATGCCCGGCGAACCGGCACTGCCGATCGCCCTGACAGAATTCAACGTGCGGACCGGTGCCAGCTACGACCTGACCACCGCGACCCAGGATTCAGCGTTGGATTTCGCGGCGCTCGGTGCCAATTGCATCGCCCTAGCGGAAAGCGGCGCGGCCGAGCTCTATCTGTTCAAGTTCGGCCAGACCGCCAACTCCGCGGCATTTTACGGCATTGCGAAAAACGGCACCCATTACGTCGAGAACGCCAGCACCGGAAATAACAACTACGGCGGCGCCACCCAGTGCGCGGAGGTCTACCGGCTGTTCGTCAAGGCGGCGAAGGGCGCACGGCAGCGCTACGGCATCAACGCAAGCGCCGCTGCCAGCCCGGGCGTCAATACCGGGCTCTGGAGCATGGCCACCCACGACCCGGCCACCAACACCTGGCAGGTGTTTCTTGCCAACAGGAATACCTCGGCCATCCCGCTGGAGGTGGATTTCTCCCAACTCCCGGTCCCCGCCGGAAATGCGGCTTTTGTCGAGGAGGTCAGCGGCATTTCCAGCGGCGGCATCGTCCGCATGACTTCGCTGAGCGCCGGCAAGCTCGCGGAAGCAGACATGCCCGCTGAATCCGTCTGGCTGATCACCCTGCCTGGGCAGGCCGCGGTGGCTTCCACCCAGACTGCGGTGGCAGATACCCAGTTGGGCGACGGCACTTCGAAAAACACAAGCGGCGGATCGCTCACCAACATGGGGGTGCGCGCTGACGGAACCGTCAACGGCCGCAAGGCATGCCTGATCAAAATCCCGATCCCGGAGAATGGCTCGCCGAACCTCCATTCGATTCTTCTGACCGTCCATGCGGCGACCAGCGCCGGCATCGACCCGGTCCGTGCCCATGTTTACGGTGTCGTGGACAACAGCTGGCAGGAAGCCAGCGCCACTTGGGCGAATCTCACCGCCGTGCTGAAACAAAACATCGGAGCCGGAAACGCCATCGCCAACAATTGCGTCGCCGGGCAGGGTGCCGGCACCTTGATGTTAGGACAGATCGTGGTGGATTCTCCAACCGCTTCCGCCCGCTCGCTGGATGTCACGGATTTCGCCAAATCCCGCAGCGACGGGTTCGCCTCGTTTCTCATCGTTCAGGATCATCGCTGGGACATCGCCCAGCCCGCACTCACCCCCGGCGACACCCAGCCCGCCGGGCTGATCATCCAGTCGCGCGAGTCGGCCGACGCGCCACGCCTCGTCACTCTCAGTCTGGATGCCCCACCATCGATCAGTGGCCAACCCCAGTCCCAGATGGTGCCTTTAAGCCAGACCGCCGTATTTCAAGTCACGGCCTGGGGATCCGCGTCATTGAGCTATCAATGGACAAAAAATGGCGAGCCGATTTCCGGGGCAAACTCCAGCAGCTACACGATTCCAAGTGTGACCACCTCGGATACCGGAACCTATCAGGCCGTAATCACCAATGCATTCGGCAACATCACCAGTTCTGCCGCTATCCTTAATGTCACTGGCACGCTCAATGTGGCGCGCGAGGCGATCATTCGCGGCGGAACCCATGCCGAAACCGATCAGAATGAAGCCTCCATCGGTTACATGTTGGTTAGAAATACCAGCAATGCAAGCAACCGGAGGAAGAGCTATTTTCAATTTGACCTGCCGAGCTCCGGTGTGGATCCAGAAGCTCCTGCCACTTTTAACATTCGTTTTCATGATACCTCACGCCACAGTGTCCAGCTCTGGGGTCTGAATCAATCCTATCCAGGATTCAGCAGCAACATCACTTGGATCAGTGCCCAAGCAAATGATACGGCGAACAATGACATGCTGACCAGTGGCTCTTTGACCGCCACAGGAATCGGCCCGGCAGTTGATATCAATCCCAGCGTCTTACTTCCCCATACCTTCAACATCCCACGAATCGGGGATTTAATTCAGGACAATCGCATCACCTTGGTTCTGACGGGGGTTGATGCCAGCACCAATAGCACCAATAGCACCAATGGGCTCAGGATGACGCTCGGGGCCTCCACACTCACTTATGTCATGGCTGCGAATACGGCACCCAGCATCAGCCAGATACCGGATCAAACGATTGTCGCGGGCTGGAACACCGGGGCGCTGCCTTTCACCATCGCGGATGCGGAAGGTTCAGCATCTTCCCTCATTATCACCGCCGCTTCGTCCAATCCGCTCCTCGTTCCCGAAAACAATATCGTGCTGCAAGGCAGCGGAGCCGACCGGACCATCGCCATGACGCCCGCCGCTGGCGAAAGCGGAACCTCCACCATCACCCTCTCGGTCAGCGACGGGGAGGCGACGACCCGCGGGACTTTCTTGCTTACCGTCACCCCCTATGTGCCGGCCACGCCGGCGGATTTCCTGACACCGCGCTTTTCCACGGTCACCACCACCCCCGGCGTGCTTTTTCACCGCACGACCAACTACAAGGGCGTGGCGACCGACCTGCGGGTCGATATCTATCAACCCACCGGCGACACCGCCAGCAACCGGCCGGTGGTCATGTTGATTCACGGCGGCGGGTTCCGCACGACCGGGGTCCGCAACCAAAGTTATATCGTCAACTATGCCAACGAATTCGCCAAGCGGGGTTACGTCGCGATATCCATCGACTACCGGCAGCGCAGCGGGGCGGACATGCCGACATCCGCGGACGAACTGCCCGCGCTCAAGGACGCCGCCGCAGATGGCTTGATCGCCCTGCAATGGATTCGCGCGAACGGCCGGACCTACCGCTACGATCCCTCCAGGATCTTCATGGCTGGCGGCTCGGCGGGCGGCAGGATCGCCGCGGTGCTAAGTTGCCGCGAAACGGGCGACATGGGAGGTCTGCCCACCACCGATCCGTTCTCCACCACCAGCCCAGCCTCCTCGATCAGCTCCGACGCCACTGCCGTCTACGACCGGACCGGGCTGATCGCCTCCGCCATCTTGTGGGGTGGTCCCGAGCCCGAGTACCGCTGCTACACGGTGGATTCCGGCGATTTGCCCAGCGTGATGATCCATGGCACTTACGACAGCACACTTCTAACATCCGGCAGTGTGGATCTTTACCGCGCCCTCACCGATGCGGGCGTTTCGGCGGAGCTGAATTTGTTAAACGGCTATGAACACAGCCTGGTCAACACCCCGCAGGCATCCGTGAACGCGTCGAGCCAATCCACAGTCTGGATGGCGGAGTATTTCGTGGCAGAATGGCAGAGGAAACTCACAGGCAGTCCCTTGCCTCCGCCGGTCCCCACCGTGGCAAGGGCGAGCGGCGCCAATCTATCACTCACCGCGCCATTCGCCTCATCCCAAGTCGTCGCGGTGCAATGGCGGCGCGATGGTGTGCCTCTATCCGGCCAGACCGCCCCGACACTTTCGCTGTCGGGACTGACCACTGCGGACTCCGGGCTCTACGACGTGGTCATTTCCAATCCGCTGGGCGGCTGGAGTTCCAATGTCCTCTCCTCGCTGGGTTTTTCCAACGCGGATCTCACTTCAGTGACCTATGACAACGGCTCCAACAGTGATAGCCATCCGGTCGGGATGGTGGTGTCCGCGGCCCATGTAACGGTGAGTGCCGGCCCTGTCGAACCCGCACCGCCGCTTGCCACGAACGACACGGCAACCACGGCCTTCAACACCGCGGTGACGATCGAGGTGCTCACGAACGACAGCGACCCCAACGGCGACGCACTGAGCATCACCAGCGTCACCCAGGGGGCGCACGGCGCGGTGACCCTCAATGGCGGCAGCACCGTCACCTACACCCCGACCGCCGGCTACTCGGGCGCGGACTCGTTCAGCTACACGATCAGCGATGGCAACGGCGGAACCGCCACCGCCACGGTGAATCTCATCGTCAACGCCGCCATCACCGAATCCTCCATCACGGTCACCCGGGAGGCCACCGTATCCAGCGGCACACCGGATGCCGATGTGGATGAAGCCGCCGCCGGCTATCTCATGATCAAACACCACGAGCCGCTCACCGCGTCGCGAAAAGCCTATTTCCAGTTCGATGTCGGCGGGCTTGGCGTGGACCCCGGCGGCAGCGCCACTTTCACCATTTTGTTTACAAACAGCAACCGCCAGAAGGTCCAGCTATGGGCGCTGAACCAAAGTGATCCCGGGTTCAGCAGCACGGTGACGTGGAACAGTGCGCAGGCGAATGAAACCACCTCCAACAGCATGCTCACCAGCGGTGCCCTTACCGCCACTCCGATCGGTGCGAGCGCCCTCCTTCCGCTGAGCGGCAGCACCCCGGCCGTCTTCACAATTCCTAACATCGGCAACCACATCCATGGTGACCGGATCACCCTGGTGCTGACGGGTGAGCCGGATGCGTTGAACAACTCCGCCGGCCTGCGCTGCAGCAGGAGCGCGGCCACCCTGAGCCTGCCGCTGGCGCCGGTCTTGCCCGCTACCAGCTGGCGGCAATTGCAATTCGGGCTGGAATCGGCCAACGAATCGGTCGCAGGATTCGCCGCCGATCCGGATGGAGACGGGATTCCGAATCTGATGGAATACGCCCTGGGCGGAAATCCGCTGCTGGCGGACACCGGCATTCTTCCCGCGTTTCAGGTGGCGAACCAGCAGGTCGGCTTCGTTTTCAGCAGGAATCTAACTCACACCGACCTGCGCATGACGGTGCAGGTCGCCGGCAACCTGGCGGGGGCCTGGACGGATGCCGCGGTTTCCACCGGCGGCGCGGCCTTTGTGGCGCTGATTCCGTCGATGAGCCCGGCCGAAGACAACGCAGCGCCGGTGCGCGGCGTCAGTATCTTCGAGAATGTGGTCGGCCTGACGCGGCGCTTCATGCGGCTGCGAATCGAACTGTTAAGTCCCTGAGCTCATGGGAGCAAGGCCTTGACGCGCTTGGCCATGACCACTTCCCCGGCGGCAAAGCACTCGTAGTTCGCTTCGATTGCGTCGGGCTCGTAGGCGTAGTTGACCATGAAGCCGTGGGATTCCTTCGAGCCTTTGGCTGATGGATCGCCGTTCGGGTTGATCTGCTTGAGCCGCGCCCCGTTGCCAAGATGGAAGCGCGCCACCGGGTCGGCCGGCAGATGGCCACGGGTCGCGGACTGGATCAGATGCACGGCGCAGAGCGTCGACAAATCCCGGGTTAGAGCGGCGGGCCGCGGGCCTGCGGCGATCAGCTGCGGCGCCACCAGCTCACGCAGCTTTTCCATCCGGTGGGTTTTTTCCGCGGTGAGAATTCCCGGCCTGATCGGCTCCTTCGACTGGAGGAACGAGCCAAACGAAGGAACCGGCGAGAGGGTGCAGAAGCGCTGCAACTGCGGGAGCTCGCGACGCAAGGCCTCGACCACCCGCTTGATCAGGAAGTTGCCGAGGTTGACCCCCTTGAGGCCCGGCTGGCAGTTGGAGATGGAATAGAAGGTCGCCACTTTGTAATTCCGCGCCTGCGCGTCGGGTGCCGCATGCCGCGCGAGCAGCGGCGCAATCGCCCGCGGCATCTCCCGCAACAGCGCCACCTCGACAAAGATCAGAGGCTCGCCTGGCAGGGCCGGATGGAAATAAGCGAAGAGCCGGCGATCCTCCCCCGTCCGCCGGCGCAGGTCCGCCCAGCCGTCGATGGCGTGGACCGCCTCGTGGTGGATGACTTTTTCGAGCAGGCTGGCCGGCGAGTTCCAATCGATCTGCACGAGTTGCAAAAACCCCGGATTGAACCACGAGCGGAGCAGGTGCTGGAGGTCGTGGTCAACGGCTGCCAGTTGCTTGCGCTGTTGGTGGTTGGCCAGGATCTCCGAGCGCATCCGCACCAGACAGGCCGTGCCACGGTCCGCCCGGTTGAGCCGGCGAAACAACTCCTGGCGCGGTGCCTCGGCCGCTTCGGTGAGTTTGACCAGGCTCTCCGGAAGCCCCGCGGCCTCATAGCGCTTCGCGGCGGCGATCACCGCCTTGGGATCCGGGTTGTAGCGGGCGGCCAGCAACTCGTAAAATCCCTCGCGATGTGCGGAATCGAGTTGCTCAAAGCGGGCCAGCGCCTGGCCGGCGAGCCCGAGACTGACCGACTCGCCCGCAGACCCTAACAACCTATCACAATCGCCGGTCAAATCCTTCAGCAGATTCGCCTGCTGGGAAGAAGCCCGGGCTTTTTTAATCGCGTCAATCATGGGGTCCAAGATCATGGTGGATTTCCTCAGAAGAGCGTGCGCAGCGCCGGTTTCGTCACCTTGCCCATCGCGTTGCGCGGCAGTTCGCCCACCACCTTGAGTCGCTGGGGGATTTTATAAACGGAGAGCCGGCCTTTGCACCACTCACGCAGTGCGGCCAGTTCCAGCGTGCCGTCGTTCAACACCACGACGGCCGCGACCGCCTCGCCCCAGGTGTCGTCGGGCATGCCAATGACCGCGCACTCGGCGACAAGCGGATGCTCCAGCAACACCGCCTCGATCTCCAGCGCGCTGAGTTTGTAGCCGCCGCTCTTGATGATGTCCACGCTGAGGCGGCCCATGATGCGGTAGTAGCCGCGCTCCAGCACCGCCATGTCGCCGGTGCGGAACCAGCCAGCGTCAAAGTTCTCCGCCGCGGCTTCGGGCCGGTTCCAGTATTCATGGAACACCCCGGGGCCGCGCACCTGGATTTCGCCCGGTTCGTCTTCGCCGGTAATGATCGTTCCCGTTTCCGCCTTCAGCCGCACCTCCACACCCGGCAGCGGCGCGCCGACCGAGCCGGGTCGCCGCTCGCCGCGGTACAAGTTGGAAATCGCCATGCCGATTTCCGTCATGCCATAGCGTTCGAGCAGGGCCTGGCCGGTGAGCGCCGTCCACTGCAGGTGCACGCTCGCGGGCAAGGCGGCGCTGCCGGACACCATCAGCCGCATGTTTTTGAAACCGGCCACGATCGCCGCGCGGTCGGCTTCACTCGCGGCCTCGAGGGCTTGGATGAGTTTCACATAGATCGTCGGCACCGCCATGAAAAGGGTATAGGCATTTTCGCGCACGCGGTCGAAAATGGCGTTGAGATCAAAGCGTGGAAACGGCTCCACCACCGCACCGCTCCACAGCGCACAACCGAGCACGTTGATGATGCCGTGGATGTGATGCAGCGGCAGAAACAAGGGAATGCGGTCCTCCCCGCTCCATTCCCAAGCTTGGATGAGGCTTTCGATCTGCGCCTGGATGTTGGCATGGGTCGTCACCACGCCCTTGGGCTTGCTGGTGGTGCCGCTGGTGTAGAGGATCATGGCGCGGCGGTTCACGGCGACTTCCGGCAGCGCCTTCACCGTATTGCCGCTGATGCGGTTCACGTTTAGCAGCCGCAGCCCGAGGCGTTCACACAGCGGCGCGATTTTTTCCGCGTTTGCCGAATCCGTGACCACGACGGCCACCCGCGAGTCCGTTAGTGCATATTCCCATTCGGATTCGGTGGCGGACAGGCAGATCGGCAGTTTGACTCCGCCGGCACGCCAGATCGCCCATTGGGAGGAAGTGTATTCAAAGCCGGGCGTCACCAGCAAGGCCACGCGCGCTTCCCGCAGGTCGTCCGCACCGGCTAACAGCTCGGTTGCGGTCACCGCCGAGCGATCCAGCAGCTGCTGATAGGTATGGGAACCATCCGCGGTGCGGAAAGCGGGCCGGCAGCCGTGAGACAGAGCGCGGGTGAGGAATGGCAGGTCAGACATGGTTAGAACAGTAAACGGGCAATCATGAATATCACCGATGGCCCGAGCAGGCAGCCGAGGCCGGTGTAAAAGGTCGCGGTCATCGCGCCATAAGGCACCAGCTTGGGATCGGTGGCGGCGAGCGCGGCCATCACGCCGCTGCTGGTGCCCATGACGCCGCCAAAGATCATTGCCGCGCGTGGGTTGTTGAGACCGATGGCCTTGGCGAGGAAGGGCGTGACGACCATCACCGCGATGGCTTTCACCAAGCCGGCCGCGATGCTCAGCGCGATGACCTCGCTGCTGGCGCCGATGGCGCTGCCGGTCACCGGGCCCACGATGTAAGTGGCCGCGCCCGCGCCGATGGTGGTGATGCTCACCGCGTCCCGGTAGCCAAAGGCGAATGCCACCGCGCCGCCAGCGAAAAACGACAGGAACAAACCGGTGAAGAGAGACACCGCGCCGATCAGCCCGCTGCGCACAAACTCCTCCAACCGCACCCCGAAGGCGGTCGCCACGATGGCGAGGTCGCGCAGCATCGCGCCGCCCATCAGGCCGATGCCGGAGAGCATCGGGAGGTCCGCGACGCCGTTTTTGCCACCTGCGAGCACCGCCATCAGCAAGCCGATCAAAATCGCGATGGCGCTGCCGTGCAATCGTCCGCGGGTCAGTTTGGCGCTCAGGAAATACGAAATGGCCATCGTCATGCCGACGAGGGCAAAGGCGGTTAGTAGTCCGTTTTTGGTCAGAACTCCCTCCAGCATGTTCATGACGGGGATGGATCCTTCCTGCCCGTTTTGGCGAGGGCGGCGACCAACACAAAACTCAGTCCCACGGCAGTCACCCCGGCCACCAGGGCCATCACCCCGCCCGAGAGTGCGCCGAGCACATTTTGGCTCGCCGCCATCGCCACGACGATCGGCACATACATCTGCCCCCAGAAGGTGATGCCGGTTTCGGTCGGTGGTTTCATCCGTCCGCGGCGCTGCAACGCATCGCAGCCGACGATCAAAAGGATCATCGCGATACCGACCCCGCCGATGTCCGCCTCCACGCCGAGTGCGGCACCGATCAAGCGCCCGGCGGTGAGGCCGGTGAGAAGACAAACCGAGAGTAGGGCGGTGCCATAAATGATCATGGGCTGGTGGTTATCTGGAAAAAGCTTTTTGGCGTGGAAGCTCATGGAGCAGCCGCTGGATTGCCCGCCCTATTCCACCGGCGTGTCGTAGAATCCGGCGATACTATAGACATGCTGGTTGAGGGATTTCATCGGGGCCAGGAGTTCGGCAAAGGGTTCGTAGCGGTTGCTGACGATTCCTTTATTGGAATCCCGGTTGGACGGGTCCGCCCGGGTATTGGCCGGGTCGTTGTCGGCGTAGCGGTGCCAGCTCCAACCGACGCAGATCCCGCTTTCGATGAGGCCTAGGGTGAAGTTTTGATAGAATGACCCGCGCTCTTGCTGGGTTTTCACCAGCCAGCCGGCACCACCGGTGTTGGCCAGGCCGCTGTCTTCGCCCTTGGCGTAGAATTCGGTGATCATGAGCGGCTTGCCGGACTCGCGATGCCACATGCCCATCAGCTCGGGATCCGGCGTCCAGGCTTTGTAATAGTTCATGCAGACGATATCGACATGGCGGCCGAGCGCGGCAAAAACTTCCGGCAAGTGGTTGGCGATTCCATGCAGCCGCGGCCCGAGGACCAAATGATGCGGCGCGTGTTTGCGGATCGCGGCACTGGTGATGGTGAGATAGCGATCCATGGCATAGCCGAGGAAGGCGCTCCGGTCGCTGTCGTTGATCTCCGGTTTTCCAACAGCACCTGCTTGTCGTGCTAACAGCCATGCGGAAGCGGCGATGTGTCCGGGATCGGTGGCAGGCAGTTCGAGATATCTTTCGAGCATCTTGCGCGACCACGGCATTTCATTGTCGCTGAAGTTGCCGATGACCCATGGGTCATCTTTCGAGGAAGCGAGGTGTTTGGCATATTCCTCGCAGAACGTCACGAAACCGGGATCGAAGATAAACGGACACTCATTCGGGTATCCGGTGTGGCCGGCATCCTGACGGGTGCCGCCACGCTTTTTCCCATAACTCGACATGAATGACCAGAGCACCGTTCGCGCGACCGGCAGGGTTTCGCTTTTCAGGGCGGTGGCATCGGACCAGGCTCCCAAGGTGTTGAATCCGTTGTCGCGGAGCAGGCCGAGGGTCTCCTGGGTCCACGCTTGCGAGCTGCCGAATTTCTGCTGGAGCGCTTCTTTGCCGCCCTGGGTTTTGAGTTGGTTGACCGAGTTCATCCCGCAGCTGAGGAACAGCCCGCCGTCGGGAGTGACGAGCCACCAGCGCTTGCCGATTTTCTGCGTGTGGAAAAACCCGGTGGCCTGAGTGGCTTGTGAAGGAATGCCGCCGAAGCGGTCGAGACCGGCGTCCGGAGTGACTGATTGGAGATCGGCGAGCAGGGTGGTCGGGTGGGCATTCCACTTGCCGCCGGGCTTGGCCGCGGCGTCCACGGGTTTTGCCGCATGGCAGGGAGCTGCCAAGGAGAGGATGGCGAAGCCGAGCGACCGCGCGAGTAAGCGATGGATCATACTACGATTTTATCGGTTGCTGCTTGTAGTAACGACCACCGAGGCGGCGGTGGCCGGGTCATCCGCCTTGGGGCTCACCACGACCTTCCAGCCCTTTTTCAGATCGGCGGCGGTTCTGGCTTCGCCGTTGATCGTGACTTTTGTGTCCTCAGTGAGATTGAACACCGTGGAAGTTTTCTCACGCTCCTTGGCCTTGACCGAGACCTTGGTGGCGGAGGCAAAGAAGACCCGGCCGGCAAGCGGCTTCGTCGAAGTGTTAGTAGAGGTGTCCTTGGCCACCAGTGGCAAGGTGAAAACGAGGGCAATTGCGGCGTGGCGCAGGGCGGTTCTCATGGTTGGATGGGATGGGAGCTGGCGATTCGGAAAGGGTGAATGCGGTGGGTTTACTTCGGTGAATTGTTCTGGTTCACCTTGCCGATACTGCCGTCAAAATAGAGGGCGAGACGGTAATCGCCGTGGATCATTTGCGGCGGGATCCTTGATTTCCAGTCGGCAGAGCCGATGTTCGGATGCAACTGGTCAAGCTCGGTCATCGCCCAAGTGCGGGCGGCCCTGGGCTGGGCAAGGACGGTTTGGAGTTTCATCGGAACACGCAGGTCGGTGGCCGCCGGTGCGGGGATGCCCCAGGGGTTTTGGAAGGTGGCTCCCTCACCCATGGGGAGCTTTTGTTGCATGTAGAAGGCGGGCGTGTTCTGCTGTTCCGGAGTTTTCTGCCATGAGCTCGTCATGCCGGTGACGACTTCACCGCTCACCGGGTCTTCTTTCCCGAGATAGGGTGCGAAGCATTCCGCGAGCCGGCGCCATTCCTTGATATTGGTGCTGAGGGCTTTCCCATAAACCGGAGTCTGGCCGGTGAACAGCGGGCCTGGCAGATGGTCGTTGTTGTCCGAGGCATACATGTTGATGCACGCCGAGATCTGCCGCAGGGTGGAGGCGTCCTTGACCGCCGCGGCTCTTTTCATGAACAACGAGGCACCGGTGAATGAGAGCGCGGCCAGCACCACGATGATGGTGATGGTCACCAGCAATTCGACGAGAGTGAAGCCGGGATGGCGCCGCCGGGCGTGATGGTTTGGATATTTCATGACGGGTAAAATGGATCTCTTCAGCAACCCGGGTTCAGTTCGCCTGCACGACCTTGAGCCGGGCGAATTTCTTCACCGGGGTGCCGGGAGTGAAGGTGTGGTCGATGGTGGGATCGGTGTTTCCGACCGCCTGGGTGACCGCCGGCAGCCAGGAGCCTGCGGCGAGCGTTTCGGAGGTTTCGATGATCCATGAAACATCGGCGTTGGTGATGGCCTCGGCACCCTTGGTGAAGGTGATCGTGTTGGCCGCAAGCGAACCCGCAGGCTGGCTCGATACCTTCGGATCCTTGCCAAGCGCGTATTCCACGCCATTGGAGACGCCGTCGTTGTCGAAGTCTCCATCAAAGGGCTCGCCGGGGATGCCGTTGTCCTCCGCCCAGTCGGCGTAGGTGTCTGTGGCGATCGGGCCGGTCAGCACGGTGAGCGTGCCGATACCGGCGAAGTTCGTATTGTTGACGGCGGTGGCTCCGGACCCGTCGGCACCGTAGACGCCGGCGGGCTGTTGGACGCCATTGATGGTTAGAGCGTTTACCGAGTCGGTGACCGCGCCGCCGGTTTCACCGAAGTTGAGATCGAGGATGGCGGTGGCACCGATGGCGACGGCGGATGAATTCGCGAGGTAGGGCTGGTTGATCCGCAGGGTGCCTTCATTGATGCGGGTATCGCCGGTGTAGGTGTTCGCCGCAGTGACCGACCAGGTGTTGCTGCCGTTTTTGGTCAGCGAGGTGGCTGCGTTCGCCGCATCACTGATGACTGCGGCAAGCACGCTGGTGCCGGGGGCGGTGCCGGACAGGCGGAATCCGCGGGTATTCGCATAAACCACAGTGCCCGTACCGCTGCCCGGTCCGGTGGCGGTGAAAACGGTGTCGGGGTCGTTGTTGGCGGCTCCGATCAAGGTGAAGTCGGTGTCGCCTGCTGCCACGATTTTGTAGCGCGTGCCAATGGTGAGGTTGCCGACGGCGGTTTCCCCTGGCTCGGTGACGGCGACGTCCCCCGTGCTCGTCAGGGTGAGCGGCCCGCTGCCATTGGCGGCGAGCGTGCCACCGAGGGTGCCGATGGTGAACAGCCTGTCGCTGGTGGAGTCCGCGCCGCTGTGGGCGAGGGTGCCGCCGTTGAGGACGATGAATTCCGCGTCTCCAGACGCTGCGCCAATGCTTCCGGCGACGGACCCGTCAGTGAGGTCTGGAACATTGATGGTCCCGGCGGCCGCGGTCGTAACACCCGTATAGGTATTGGTTCCTGACAGGGTCAGGCTGCCGCTGCCGGTCATGCGGACGACTCCGGCACCGGACAAGGTGTTGGCCACGGTGATCACATCCGTCTGGTTGAATTGCAGGATGGTGGCGATCGCCACATCGCCGGAACCCAGGCTGCCGCCGGTGGCCAGGCGCAGAGTTCCAGCCACGATGTTGGTGGCGGCGTGGCTGTTAGGCGCGGTGAGTTCCACGACACCGTTGCCATTTTTGGTGAGGTTGAAAGCGCCGCTGATCGGGGAGTTCAGATAGAGGTTGTTGTTGCCGCTGGGAGACTCGACGTTGAGATCACTGGAAAGGGTGACGGGGATGTTGATGTCAACGCGGCCGGCATTCAGTCGCGAGGTGAGCGAGGAGGTGGCGCCGGTCACGAGGATCGAGCCGGAACCCGAGACGGTCGAGCCGTGAAGCATGAGGACGGGCCCGTTCAAAGTGAGGGAGCCGTTGATCGTGCTGGTGCCGCTCACGTTGATCTGGCGGGCGCTGCCGACCGGACCGTTCGCCACGACGGAGCCGGCGGCAATGTCCAGATCGACCGGCCCGGTGATCTGGGTGCCGATGCCGCTCAAGGTGAGGATGCCGCCACCGGATTTAAGGAGCGGTGCGCCCGGGACGGTGTTGGAAATGTTGGCGAGCGAGATGTCGGAATCGTTCGAAATGGTGCCGCCGCCCGTTCCAAGCGTGTTGATCCCGGCACTGGTGAAGGACGACCCGGCGGCAGTTTGTAAAACCGCGCCACCGGACAGGCTCAGGCTGGCGGTCGTGAAATTACTTCCGGCCAGGAGGGACAAGGTGCCGCCTGCCAGCTGGGTCACGCCGAGTCCGGTGGAAAACGTGAGCGGTGAATCCACCGCCAGGGTGGCGGCTCCGGTCTTGTTCAGGGTCGCAACCGTGAGGTTGCCACCGGCAAGGGTGGTGGTGCCGGCTGCGTTGCTGTGATTGAGCACGCCCGCGTTGATGCCACCGGCATCGATCTGGATGGCACCGGCGGTTTCAATGGTGACGTTGTCGTTGGTGGCAAAGGTGGAGGGATTTCCAGCCTTGGTGAAATTCGACTCGGTGCTGTTCCAGTTGGCTCCGTCGCTACCGGCCCAGACGAGATCTGCAGAACTGGTCACCACGGTGCCGTTGATCTGCATGTCGTTGGCCGAATTGTAGGAGATCTGGTTGCTGTTGGTGGTGGCGCCGGTCGCGCCGAGCCCGACCAGTCGGAAATAATAGGTTTCGCCTGGGTTGATGACCAGATCGGTCGCGAGAAAGGTGGCAGAGTCTGCGGTGACGGGTGTGCCTGTGGCGGACGCCAGGTCCGGGCCGAGGCTCAGGCTGCCCGCTTCGACCACGCCGCTGGCGAAGGTGGCATCCGTGCTGTGCTCCAGCTTCAGACTGGGTGCGGTCCAAGCTCCGCCCGTGCCCGCCTGAGCGTTGGCGGTAAAGATCAGCGACTCCAGGGTGACGGTATTTCCCGGCGTGGCGGTGATCGAAAAGGTGAGGTAGCGGGCGGTGCTGGTGTAACCACGGGTCCGCCACAACGTGCCGGCCGAGTTCAAAGAAAGGCCACTGAGGCTGATCGGCGAGGCACTCAAGCCGGTGGCCACGGATGAGGTGAGCGCGGTGGTTGCCGTGGCTGTTGGAATGTCCCAGTTGACGAGTTGTGCGGCATGGGATGGGAGTGCCCAGATCATCGGCAATGCTGCGGCGAGCTGGAACTGGTGGAGG
>JBIPND010000607.1:0-3026 GCA_044374015.1 Luteolibacter sp.
CGCAGTCCGGAGTTCAAGCTTCAGCTTGCCTCTTCAAGAGCACGGTAAACCGTGAACTCCGGACCGCTTTCTGGTGGCAAGCGGCCGAATGGGTTGCCGCCGAGAAAAGACCGAAGCTGCTTTGCGCGTGGGAGCGCCATTCCGCGGTCCGGAGTTCAAGCTTTAGCTTGCCTCTTCAAGAGCACGGTAAACTGTGAACTCCGGACCGCTTTCTGGTGGCAAGCGGCTTTCGGCAATCTAGTCCAACAGCGAGGTCCGGGTGAACAGCGAAATGACGTGGATGCCACGCTCTTCGATGGCTTGCCGGCCGCCTTCCTCGCGATCCACCAGGACCAGCGCGAATGCGACTTTGCCGCCCTCGCGCTCGATCGCGTCGATCGCCTTGAGCGTGGAACCGCCGGTGGTGATCACGTCATCGACGACGATCACGGTGTCCCCGGATTTGAAATTGCCCTCGATTTGTTTGCCCGCGCCGTGGCCTTTGGGTTCCTTGCGGACGGTGAAAACCTGGAGCGTTTCGTCCGGGTGTTTGGTGGCGGATGCCATGCCGACGGCCAGCGAAATCGGATCCGCGCCGAGCGTCATGCCGCCGATGGCGTCGATCTTGAGATGCTCCGAGTGGATCTTGGAACGCACCGCATGCCAGCCGAGGTCGCCGATGAGCAGCGCGCCGAACGGATCGAGCGCGGTGACGCGGCAATCGATGTAGAGATCGCTTTGTTTTCCGGAAGCGAGGGTGAAGGTCCCGGTGCGAACGGATTTTTCGAGCAGAAGTTTTTTGAGTGCGGACGCGGTCTGAAGCATGGCGCGATAATGGGCTGAGAGTGGAAATGGAGGAAAGCGGAAAAAAGTCGTCCGGTCCCACACGACTTTTGTTGCTCGCCAGCGTGTTCAAGCCGGGCTTAGTTTTTCCCACATGACTTTGGCATTGATGGAACCTTCTAGCATGATCGAGCAAGGCGGTCCGTTGGTCTGGGTGTTGCTCGGATTGGCGTTTTTCGGCGCGGTTTGTGTGGTGGAGCGCTTGTTTTTCTTCCATCGGGCACGGATCAACGTCGGCGATTTGCTGGTCGGGCTGTCCCAGCACATCCGCCGCAGGGCCTTTGCCGAGGCGCTGCACGAAGCAGCGCGGGCACCTGGGCCAGTGGCGCGGGTCGCCCACGCCGCGCTGCTGCGCTATTATTTAAGTCGCTCCGATCTGCGCGATGTGGTCCAGGAAGCCGGGCAACTCGAAGTCCCGCGCATCGAAAAAAACATTCGCGCGGTGCTCGGGGCCGCCTTGCTGGCCCCGTTGATCGGCCTGCTTGGGACGATGGTCGGGATGCTCGAAACTTTTCAAAAAGTCAGCGAACAAGGCGGTTTCACCGGGCCCGCCGAGCTTTCGGGTGGCGTGTTTGCCGCGTTGATCACCTCGGTGCTCGGGCTGACGGTGGCGGTGCCGCTTTATTTGTTTTACCTGTATTTCCTCGGCCGGGCGACACGGCTGGTCCATCGCATCGAGCGGGCGGGTATTGAAATGGTCCATCTCATTGCGGACGCGCGCGAGGAAGAAGAATTCGCGCCGTTCCGGGGCGAGGTGACTCACGGGAAAAAGCCGCCGAAACCCCACAAGGAGCCCGCGAAATGAAACTGGTGATGACCTTGCCCGAGCGTCCGGGGCTGCTGCATGCCTTGCCGATCCTCAATTTGTTCGCGCTGATGATGTTCTTTTTCCTGCTCGGCCCGTCGCTGGTCCTGCAATCGGGCGTGGCGGTGGAATTGCCGCCATCGCGCTTCCAAATGCAGCGCTATCAAGACGCGCTGGTGGTCACGCTGGGACCCGGCGAACCCACGCCGCGCATCCACTTCGGCCGCGATCCGGTGACGGTTTCCGAGCTTTCCTCGCGCCTCGAGCAACTCCACAATGAGGGCAGCTCCTCCAAGTCGATCGTGCTTCTGCAGACCGACACCGGCACTCCAGTGGGTGTCGAGCGCGAGGTGACGGAACTGGTCCTTGGCCAAGGTTTCCGCCTGGCGATCGTCGGCAAAAACGCCGGGGATAACCAAGCCACGGTGCCGAAAACCGATCCCTGAACCATGGCCAGCGCCGCGTCCAAGTCCCCCCCGCCGATGCCTCCGCCCGAGTGGGTGTTTGCCTGGCGCACCCGCACGCGATCGTATTTTTCCATGCTGGCGGCGATCGGGGTGGTGTCGCTGGTCACTGCGGTTCTGGTGGGCACCTTGCGGGTGAAAATCTCGGTTCCCAAGCCGCTCGCGCCGCGCAAAGCGTCGTTGATTTACCTCACCAATGACGAACAAGGCCGCGCATTGGCGATGCGGGCGCAGGAAGGCGGGCCATTTCCGTCGCGCTTCCAACCGTCGCAATGGGAAGGACTTGCAACGATGGAAGCCGCCGCCCTGGAGGAATCGCGGATGGCGGCCAATCCTCCTTATATTCCGGTAATTCGGGAGCTGCCGCCAGATGACAAAATCCCGTCGATGGAACTCGCCAGCAAGGGCGAGCCGGTTTTCCCGCAACGCACGCCGGTCGTCCGCGCCGCGCCGGATCCTGCGAAAATGAAACTCGCGCCCACGCTTTACCCGCTTTCCGGGATCGTGCCGGAGCAAATCCCCGCGCAGTTGCCGCCATTCGCCGGCACCGTCGATGCCGCGATGACCTCCGCCACCTGGCGGTTCCTCGTCCGCCTCAATCCGGAGGGCGGCGTGGTCGAATGCGTCTCACTCGAAAACGGCGGCGGGGCCGCGGCGCTCGAACTTTCAAGCTGGCTTCACGGCATCCGTTTTCAAGCCGCCGAGAGCGACGCCTTCCGCTGGATCGCCGTGGCCGTAGGATTCAGCAACCAACCCGCCGATGGACCTGTCGCTCGCTGATTTCGTGCTTTTTGTGCTGCTCGCGTCCGGCGGGCTGATGCTGTTTCTGGCGATCGTTTCGCGCACGCTCCACGCGCGCAAAGAGCGCCGCTCGCTGGCAAACCGGGTGATCTGCCGCTTGTGCCTGCACACGTTCGAGGACGCCAGCCACGTCG
>JBIPND010000051.1:0-10018 GCA_044374015.1 Luteolibacter sp.
AGTTCACGGTTTACCGTGCTCTCGAAGAGGCAAGCTGAAGCTTGAACTCCGGACCGCGGAATGAAGCTCCCAACCGGGAAAGAACCGCGTTGCGGTTCTTATTCAGTTAGACAATCCTGGTTTTTTGAGGGGCGAGAGATGATGGATACCGTCGCGGTCGAGATGGACGCTTTGCAAGGTTTCCTCGCCGGCGATGAAATCGGGAATCGAATCCGGATCGAGCAGCATCAGGGCGGTGGACCAAATTTCGGCGAGGACGGCGGTGGGGGCGACGGTCCACAACCGCTTGCAGGGTGCGGCGGGCATGGCCCCGTCGCCGGCGGGGTGGAGGATGTGGCTGCCTTGGATGCCGGTGCCGGAGGCGCTGACGGCGGCATTATGAAGCAGGATGTTGGTCCTCCCGCTATCGCCTGTCAGTTCGACCGGCCAGGGCTCCGGGCCGAAGGCGAGCATCGAGCTGGCACCGGCGGCGATGAGCGCGCCTTGCACGTCCCGTTCGATGAGCAGCTCGCGCAGCTGATCGAGGGCGAAGCCCTTGCCGATCCCGCCGAGGTCGATCTCGCGGCCGGGTTGCTCGCAGGTGACGGCGGCGACGTCGGGATGGATGAGCAGTTTACCGGCAACCGTTGGCGGCGGGCTGGGGCTGCCGGATTTGCGGTGCTCGATGCGGCGGCCGAGGGTGATGTCGAACAGACCGCCGGTGCGCACGTGGGCATCGATCGCGGCGAGCAGGCATTGGTGGCACGGCTGGCTGATGTAGAGGGTTTCCCCGGCCTGGAGTTGGTTGATGCGGGAAACTTCGCTGTCCTCGACGAAGCGGCTGAGAATGGATTCCAAAAAAATAATCCGCTCGAAGCACTCGCGCGCCATGTCGCGGGCGATGGCTGGGTCCGGCTCGATGACCCGCAGGGTGAAAGTCGTGTTCATCGCGTCGTGCGTGAACCGGTGCGCGGCGGGCATGGAGGCGGGTTCGATCATGGTTGCTCGTGGTTCATCCAGAGTTTCCAGACGTCGTTTCTAACGAAAAGATAGATCGGCACCCCGGCGCGCAGTCCGCGCGGCAGCGGGACGTGGGAGTCCGCCAGCAGCGCCATGACGGCCGCGGTGGTTTCCGGCATGGCGATGACCAGGGCGTGGGTTCCCAGATCTTCGGGCGGCGTCGGCCAGTAACCGATTTTCTCAAAGCTGCGGAGATACCAGGGCAGCGGCCAGTAATCGGCACCGATCACGGCGATGGGATCCATCGGGATTTCCGGCGCGGTCTCGCGGAGTTTGACCAGCCAGGGTTCGAGGGTTTCGATGTTGTTGCGGGTGGGAACGTAGGCGAAGGGGTTGCGTTCGTCCGAAGCGAGGCGGCCGGTGGCGCGGCGGGCCTGGACGAACTGGGTGGCGAGCGTGGCGCCGGCTAACAGGCAGAGCGCGGCCCTCGCCGGCAGGCGTTGGCGCGGGAAATCCGCGACCGCCATCCCGGCTAACAGGCAGACGTGGGCCCACGGCAGGCAGGCGAGCCACGGAGTTTTGTAGGCGATCAGGCTGTAGATGAGGAAATGCCCGGCAGCGGCGTAAGCGAGGAAACGCACGACCGCGGGCGAGCGCGCGCCGCGGCGGAATGACGAGGCGAAGGCGATCAGCGCGAGCAGGGCGACCGGTGTGCCGAACCACCACAGCCCGCCCGCCTTGGCGGGGAGTGTTAGGAGCTGGAGATACCAGCTGAACGGTTTGTCGTGACCGCCGACGGTTTCATAAACGAAGAAGGTTTTGATGGCATCGACGGCACCCTGGGGCTGGCGAAAGCCGTCGGTGTAGGACCAGGCGGAGCTGAACGCGGCGGCGGCGATGGAAACGAGCAGCGGCATCCGCCAGGTTTGCCAGGCGGACAGGCACCACGCGCGATCGATGATGCGGCGGTTTTCCCACGCGATCAGGACCGCCGCGCCGGTCCAGGCGATCATGCTGATGGCGAAGCTTTCCTTGGTGGCGAACATCAAACCGACTAACAGCCCGGGAATTCCATATCTGGGAAAACGAATGAGGCAGGCCAGAGCGAGCAACCCGAAGAGTGTTAGAAGCATTTCGTGGATGAACATCCGGCTGTAGTAAACCAGCAGCGGCGAGGTCGCCAAAATCGCGGCGGCGAGCAGCATCGGAGCGTCGCCGAAGCGCCTGCGCCAGAGCAGCGGGACCAGCAGCAGCAGGGTGCCGGCGATGGCGGGCAGCAGCCGCGGGCTGAGCTTGGTCATGTCGCGCCAATGGCTCTCGCCGTTGGCCCGGGCCAGCGGGATGGCGAGGCTGCTGAGGATGGGGCCGTGATAGTGGAAGGGATCGAAGCGGTAATCGCCGGACTCCATGCGGGAGGCGGTGATGCGCGCGCCGGTGGCTTCATCGGCATGGAACGGGCGGGTGGACAACTGATCGAAACGGAGAAAAATCCCGGTGGCGATCACGCTGATCCAGCAGATGATGACGATGACAAGCTTCATGAAACGAACGGGATACGATGAAAGAATCGACATTCCCTCAATGTTTATATGTAGGCCATCCTCTTATGCCGGAACCCTCACCGCAAATCCTGTTAGCCACTCCGGTCTGGAAAGATTCCTCCAGGCTGGCGGTGTATGGAATGGAACTGGCGCAGGCGCTGGCGGCTTCGCCGCTGGCGATCCGCTGGGTGATCGCGGACGATGGGTCCGGTGAAGAGGAACGGGGGCGACTCCACGAGCTGCGCGCCCGCCTGGCGGAAATCTATCCGAATGTGGAGGTGGATTTCGCGGACCGCCACCATGGCAAGGGCTCGACGGTCAAGCGGGCGTGGACGCTGGCCCCGGACGCCGACTGGCTGGCATTTGTGGATGCGGACGGCAGCGTGACGGCGGACGACATGCTCGATCTGATCGAAAAGGCGGTGGCGGCAGACCGCTCGGTGATCGGCATCCGCAAGCGCACGGAATCGACGCATATTGTGGAGAGCCCGTGGCGCGGCTTTGCGCACCGGGGTTATTTGCTGACCGCCAACACGCTGCTCGATCTCGATTGCGAGGATTTGCAATGCGGGGGCAAGGTGCTGCGCGGCGACGACTACCGGCGGGTGGCTCCGCTGCTGAAGGAGGACGGCTTCGCGTTTGATTCCGAGCTGCTGTGCGCGCTCAACCACGACCAAGCGAAATGGCTGGAGATTCCCATCAGCTGGGAGGAGAAGGCAGGCGGAAAGGTCAAGCCGCTGCGCGACGGGTGGGCGATGCTGGCGGCCTTGATCCGGATCAAGATCCGGATGGAATAATCGAAATCGCGGGCGGACCGGCTCGGGCCCACCTCGAACGCGCCGCCGCCCTGCAAGCGAAGCACCTTCCCGCCACTCATCTCCGCGTCGCGGAGACGGAGCGCAACCTCGCCCGCAACTCGCTGCTCTCCGCCCCGCCCGACGCCCGGGAGCACATCGTCCGCGCCACCCGGACCGGCCTGGATCTGCTGGACCGCCTGATCCGCGAAGGCACTGAAAACGAGCGCCTCAATTTCCGCGAACGTTTCGATCTCGTCTCGTTGCCCTGCGCCATCTCATCCACCGAGTCGCCATCGCCACGGCCGTCAGCCGTTTGTGAGAGCAGCGGGGTCTCATCTCGATCAGATCACCTCCAAATGGCCGGGCGTCGCCCCGATGACTGCGGAGATCGTGATGCCTTCATCGAAGGTGACCAAGCGGCCGCCGTGTTTTTTCGCCAGTCCCAACAGATAGACATCCGTGATCTGCCGGGAGCCGAGAATGCGATCCTGAACAAAAATGCCCGAGTCCCTGATGGAGGCGCCGTCCGGCCAGAAAGCGTGGTCCTGAGCTTCGCAAAACCGGTTCAGACGTTCGATCATGTCTCCCGGGGACAAGCGCAACGACGGGCTGTATTTCGGATTTGAAATGACGCGAACCACCCCGTTTTCCGTTAGCGGACAAGTGGCGATTCCCATCGGGCCATTTTTTTCCAACCATCCATGTGCCCGCTCGTGGAAAACGTGGTCTGGATCGAAAATGGCGATGAGCACGTTCACATCCAGCAGCGCCCGCATCAGACTCCCTCCTCCTCGATAATCTCACGCACATGCGACCATGTGATGGTCTCGCCACGACTTGGCAGCAACGGAACGCCATTACGAACTTTAGGCCCGCGAGCCGCCGCCGCAGGATTCGTATGAAATCCCCGGCGGGCGAGATCCGAGATCACGGCTCCGGTGGATCGCTTTTCCTTCGCGGCAAGCTCCTTTGCGGTTTGAAGCACGTCGTCGTCAATATCCAGAGTGGTTCTCATGCGATGATGCTAACGCATCAAGGCATCAAGTCAAGTTGCCCGCGGTAACCACGGCCGTCAGGGTTTTTCTTTCCATTGGGCACGGGATCCGCCAAGTTGCGCGCCCCTTTTCCGACCATGTCCGACGCCCGCAAACCATTTCCTTTCCGCGATTTCGAACCCAAATGGCAGGCCCGCTGGGAAGCTGAAAAAACCTTCCGCACTCCCGGCCCGGGCGATGTGGATTTCGACGCCTCGAAGCCGAAATTCTACGTGCTCGACATGTTCCCTTACCCGAGCGGCGCGGGCCTCCACGTCGGCCATCCGGAAGGTTACACCGCCACCGACATCATCGGCCGCTACAAGCGAATGAAGGGCTTCAACGTGCTCCACCCGATGGGCTACGACTCGTTCGGCCTGCCCGCCGAGCAATACGCGATCAAGACCGGCCAGCACCCGGCGATCACCACTGCGGCGAATATCGAAAATTTCCGCCGCCAGCTCAAATCGCTCGGTTTCGGCTACGATTGGGACCGCGAAATCGCCACCACCGATCCGGAATACGTGCGCTGGACGCAGTGGATTTTCCTCCAGCTTTACGGTTCCTACTACGACGAGCAGGCCGGCAAGGCCAAACCCGTTTCCGAGCTCGAAGCGAAAGGCTGGAGCCGCGAGCAAATCGACGAAGTCCGCTTCGCCTACGTCGCCAACACGCCGGTCTGGTGGTCGCCCGACCTCGGCACCGTGCTCGCCAACGAAGAAGTCGAGGAATGGAAATCCAAAGGCCACACCGTCGAGCGCCGCCCGCTGCGCCAGTGGATGCTGCGGATCACCAAATACGCCCAGCGCCTGATCGATGAACTCGACACCCTCGATTGGCCGGAAGGCATCAAGTTGCTGCAGAAAAACTGGATCGGCCGCAGCGAAGGCGCGGAGGTCATCTTTGAAGTTGGTGGCTCCGGCGTCTCGCCGCAGGCCGTGGTTGACTCGTCTCGCGGCAACGCCACTCACCAAATCACCGTCTTCACCACCCGCCCGGACACCCTCTTCGGCGCGACCTACATGGTCATCGCCCCCGAGCACCCGCTCGTTTCCGAAATCACCACGACGGCCCAAAAAACCGCCGTCGAAACCTATCAAAAAAGCATCGCCTCGAAATCCGACATGGATCGCGGCGATCTCAACAAAGACAAATCCGGCGTCTTCACCGGTGCCTTCGCCACCAATCCCGTCAACGGCGAACCGATCCCCGTGTGGATCGCCGACTACGTGATGATGGGCTACGGCACCGGCGCGATCATGGCCGTCCCCGCGCACGACGAGCGGGATTTTGAGTTTGCGAAACGCTTCGACCTGCCGATCCGGCAAGTGGTCTCAAGGAGCGTGGGCGTCTCGCCCACGAGTCCATATCTCAACCCCGAGCAGGAAATCGAGAAATCCAAGCCCCATCTCCTCCCCCATTGGCAGCAGGACTCCAAACTTTTCTTCGTCACCTGGCGTCTGGCCGACAGCCTGCCCGCCGAAATAATCAAGAGATGGAAAGACGAACGCGAAGCGTGGGTTGCTCAGAACCCCGAGCCTTGGGACGAGAAAACCGAGGAGGAATACCACACGAAATTCTCCCAAGCCTTTGACCGCTGGCTGGACGCGGGTAGCGGAGAATGCGTCCTGAAAGACCCTGCCATTGCGATGATCGTTAGCGATGCCCTCCTTCATTTCGACGGCGATCGCTATCTCATGGAATCCTTCGTCGTGATGCCGAACCACGTGCACGCCTTGTTCAAGTTGGCACCGGGAATCAAGCTGGAGGATGTGCTTCAGTCATGGAAAAGCTTCTCGGCAAAAGCGATCAACAAGGCTCTTGGCCTGGAAGGCACGCTGTGGCAGCGCGAGTATTGGGATCGGATTGTCAGGGATGCCGACCATCGCACTAACATCCTGGATTACATTAAGAAGAATCCCGAGCGGGCGAATTTGAAGGACGGGTCGTTCGTTCATTACTCAAGGAGCGTGGGCGTCCCGCCCACGAGTCCAACAGCGAACGAACTCGTGGGCGAGACGCCCACGCTCCTTGAAGCCTTCTCCGATCACGGCATCGCCATCCACTCCGGCTTCCTCGACGGCCTTCCCACCGCCGAAGCCAAAGCCACCATGATCGACTGGCTGGAATCCAACTCCAAAGGCAAACGCCGCATCCAATACAAGCTCCGCGACTGGCTTTTCTCCCGCCAACGCTACTGGGGCGAGCCATTCCCGATCGTTTGGAAAGACGGCCACCATTTCGCGATCCCCGAATCCGAACTGCCGTTGCTCGCGCCGCCGCTCGACGACTACAAACCCAGCGGCACGCCCGAACCGATCCTCACCAAGGCCACCGAATGGGTCGCGCTGCCCGACGGCTCCCTCCGCGAAACCAACACCATGCCGCAATGGGCCGGCTCGTGCTGGTATTACCTGCGCTATTGCGACCCGACGAACACCGGCCGCTTCATTTCCAAAGAAGCCGAAGACTACTGGACCGGTGAAAAACCCGGCATGGTCGATCTCTACGTCGGCGGGACGGAACACGCCGTCCTTCACCTGCTCTACGCCCGTTTCTGGCACAAGGTGCTCTTCGACCTCGGCCATGTTAGGACACCGGAGCCGTTCCAAAAACTCGTCAACCAAGGCCTGATCCTCGGCGAGGACGGCCAGAAGATGTCCAAATCCCGCGGCAACGTGGTGAACCCGGACGACGTCGTTTCCGAATATGGAGCCGACGCGCTGCGCCTCTACGAAATGTTCATGGGCCCGCTCGAACAAGTGAAGCCGTGGCAGATGAAAGGCGTCGAAGGCGTCTCCCGCTTCCTCGCCCGCGTCTGGCGCGTCGCGTTCGATGAAAAGGACGGCGAACTTTCCATTTCCGCCAAAATCCAGGACGTCGCGTGCGCCGACAAGGAGCTGCTCCGCGTCGTCCACGAGACCATCAAGAAAGTCGGCGAGGACATCGAAAAACTCAGTTTCAACACCGCCATCTCGCAGATGATGATCTGCACCAACGCCTTCACCCAGGCCGCGGTGGTGCCTTTGAACGAGTTCATCCAGTTCCTAACGGTTCTCGATCCGTTCGCGCCGCACCTTGCCGAGGAAATCCACGCGCAAGTGGCGGCGGTTTCCTACCGCCAAGCCCCGATGCTCTCCGAAACCCCCTGGCCGGACTACGACCCCGAAGCACTCGTTAGAAACGAGATCGAACTCGTCGTCCAGGTGAACGGCAAGCTCCGCGACCGCCTGATGGTTTCCAAGGACATCGACGAGGAAGGCGCGAAAGCCGCCGCCTTCGCCAGCTCCAAGGTCAACGAACACCTCGAAGGCAAGACCATCCGCAAGATCGTCTTCATCCCCGGCAAGATCTTCAACATCGTCGCGAACTAACGGACCGTTCCCACCGTGTTGCAAACGCTCTTCATCTCCCTGATGGTTGCCGGAATCGCGTGGGCCGGGCCCGCGGCCGGGTTTCTGGCGGAGGCGAAACGTCATCACGGCGAATCCGGTGAAAAAGCCGCAAGCTTCCTGGTGGAGCACATGCCCGCAAAGGACCAGCAGGCGCTCACCGCGGATTTCCTAACAAACAATCTGGATCTCGCGTTTCGGGCGCGCGCGGAGTTTCCCATGGTTTGCGCCGCCGGCAGCGACGAGGTTGCGGCCGTCAATGTCACGGCGCGCTACCGGATGCCGGATGCCGGTGCCGGGATGGCGCGGCTGGGAGTGCGCCTGTGGGATGAAAACGGCGGAAAACGGCTCGTCGCCATCTTCATGGGCGCCAAAGACGCGGCCCACAATCGCAACGGGGGGGCTGCCGAAAAATCCGCGAAATCACGGTCATCGTGAAGTGCCGGGAAGTCCTGAAAACCACCGTTCCGCGCACGGCGGCGGCGATTCACCAGAGCCTCGAAGAACGCGCGGATCCGGCGGCGGCAGCCACCGCGGTGCTGCTGCTCCCTTGACGCAAATTTCTGGTAGATCGCCGTGCCGGCTGCTATCGCTCTGGCGTGAATCTGGACATCGAAGACATATTTGCCGGAGTCTTCGGGTCCATCATCGCCCGGGGGATTCTCTTTTTACTCGCCGTGTGGCTCGGCTGCACCATCGGCGCCGCCGCCTTGATGGCGGGGGTTTCCATCAGCGAGGGCAGCGTGGAGATGGCGAATCTCGGCCTCTATCTGGTCGCCAGCCCGCTGCTGCTCTTCAGCGTGTGGGCCTTCTTGAACATTCCGTTTTTGCTGTTTGCCTTCATTTACTTCATCCGCAGCGAAGGCCCGATCTATCGGGCGTGGGGGATCGTGGTCGGGGTGCAGTCGCTGGCGGTGATGGCCGGGTGGGCATCGACGTTTGTGATCGGCTGGCTGCCGCTACTCGCGGCATGGCTCATTTGGGCAATTTTGCTCGGGATGCTGGAAACCGGCGTCTGGCTGATCTACCAATCGCGGGTGAACGCCTGGGCGCGCGACCTGGGAATGCTGCGCGCGGCGAGCGCCCAACGCCGGGCGGAAAACGAGGCGCAGGAACATGCGCGCATCGTTTTGGAAAAAGAAGCGGATCGATGATCGCTTGAAAACCCGGTTTGGCCGCCGATAGTGACCGGATGAAAATTGCGAAAGGTCTCGGGCTCGCGGCCATCGCGCTATGCGGCAGTTCCCTCTGCCTCGCGAAGGATCAGCGATACGACCTGCAATTCCGCTGGGACGACCAACGCATGTATTGTTCCGAGCTGGTCTGGAAGATCTATGAAAAGGCCGGGGTGCGGTTGTGCGAGCCGAGCCGTTTCCGCGATTATATTTTGGACAGGCCGAGTGTGCGGAAATTCATCGACGAGCGTTATGGCGGCAGCGCGAAATTTCCGATGGATGAACAGGTGGTGGCTCCGAGCAATCTGGCGGCGTCGAAGATGTTGGAAGAACCGCCACGCAAATAGCCGCTTGGATCCCGCCTGAAAGACAAAGATTCGTAAGATTCGTTGGATTCGTGGTGCCAGAATCTTCGTGATTCCTGGCATCTGCCATTCCTTACAGGCGGACTAAAGATCCGCGGTCCAATCTCTCAGATCTCCGCTCCTTAGGGTTTCTGCGTCGCCTCACCCTCGATTTCGAGGACCAGCACGCTGGCAATCGCGTCCGGTGCTTTTTCCGGCAGGGTGATCGAGAGACGGTTGTCCTGATAGGTGGATGGCAGCGGTTTTTTCGCCGGGTCGGCGAGCAGGTAGGCTTTTTTCAGATTCACGTCCACTTGGTCGAGGGTGAAGCTGCCTTGCGGCCATTCGAAAAGGTGGATGAGGTTGAAGAGCAGGGTCTGGGTGGATTTCCAGCGGTGGTCGTCGGATTTGAAGCCCCAGGTGTCGTTCATCGTCATGCAAGCACTCCGCATTTTTTGCGAATCTCCATCATGGGTCAGGTTGCCGCGGGCATTTTTCGCCGGTTCAAAACTTTTTTAAAATCTTCCTTCGGGGATACCAATTGTCTTGCAAACCCAGTGTCCAGACGCTTTCTTCCGCGCTCAACCTCCAACCTAGGACGGTCCGGCGAACGCTGGATCCATCCCCTACGACCATGGCCGATACCAAAGAAATCAACGAAAAAGACTATCAACTCCACGAAGGAGACACCGGCAGCGCCCCTTATCAGGTGGCCTTGCTCACCAAGCGGATCTTCCACCTCACAGACCACCTGAACATCCACAAGAAGGATTTTTCCTCACGTCGTGGACTTCTG
>JBIPND010000608.1:0-3018 GCA_044374015.1 Luteolibacter sp.
CTCCCAGTTCTCCAGCTTCCTGCCTCAGATCGCGCTCGTCGCGGCGATTTCCGTGCTGATCGGGTGGTTGCTCAAAGGCCACTTCACCAAGGCCAAGCCGGTCAAAGCCGCCGCCACCCCAGAATCCCCCAACCGGGACCGTGCGAAAAACCTCGAAGCCACCCTCGAAAAATCCAAGGCCGCCCACAAGGCTCTGAAATCTGAGTTCGACGCGCTGCAAGCCGCATCCATCCCCACCGCCACTTTCGAAAAAACCACGGCCGAGCTGGAAAGCGTCCGCAAAACCCTCGACATCGAGGCCAAGCGGATTTCCACCCTCGAGACCGACCTGAAAAAAGCCCAGGACACCATCCGCAACCTCAACGCCCGCGCCAACGAAGCGGACAAAGCGCAGAAGGACCGCAGCTTCGCCCGCGAGAACGAGCTTTCCCAAGCCCGCCAACAACTCGCCCAATTCGAAGCCCGGCCGGATGACAGCGCCGTGCTGCACGCCGAAATCGAGCGCCTGCGCGAATCGGTCGCCGTCAGCTCGCGCTTCGCCGGAGAAGTCAGAAAACGCGAAGCCGCCGCCATGGAAGCCTTGGAAAAGGCCCAGGCCGAATTGGCCGCGAGCGGCGATCCGTCACGCGTCGTCGCCAAGGTTGCCAAAAAAGTCGGCCCGGTCGGTGATTCCGATCGCGTCGCCGCCGCCAAGGCCGAAGTGCTGCGGCTGGTTGAGAAAAACCAACAAGCTCCCGCCGCTCCTGCTGAAGAAGCGGCGGCGGTCGTCGCCGAGCAGCCGGTGATCGTCGCGGTCGCTGAGGAAACCGTCGTCGTTGAAGAGCAAGCCGTGGTCGTCATCGCAGAGCAAGCTCCCGCAGTCGATGAAGAGGCAGTTCCCGTCGCCATCCAACAGGAGTCCCCTGCCCCCGAAGAAACGCCCGTCGCCAAAAAGGCCGCAGCAGGCGACCTCTTCGTGATGGACTGAGCCCGGCACGCCGCCAGCAGATGCAACCGTAGTCCAGGACTTCAGTCCGTCTTCCAAAGTCGCAATTTGCAAGAACAGGCACCGAATTGCACGGCACCGACCGGCCAGTGGCGCTGGAAGTCCCGGATCATCAAGCGCGGAGGATGGGCACGCATCCAGCAATGGAGGAGGGCAGAAGTTTCATCCCTTCCGCCTATAAAAACCAACATCCGCTGCAAATATCTCCCCACCCTCCTCCTCAGCGTCCCGCTTTTACTCCTCAATCCTGCCGCCCTCGCCGCCGAAACTCCTGTTTCCCCGGAATCGGAAGAACGAACCATCGAGGACGCCGAAGAGGAAAAGTTGAAAGCCGCGGAAGATGCCAGTCGCGAAGCCGGCGAAGAAAAGGCCCCGCAACAAACGGACCCAGCCAAGCAAGCAGCGGAGAAAGCTGAAGCCGCTGAGAAAAATGCGACCGATCCAGCGGAACGAGCCACTCCACCCCGCTCAAACGGCACCCGCCGCGAAGCCGAAATCCCGGAACGGACCGCTCCCCGCCGCAAACCCGCCGATCCGTCCGATCCGTCCGATCCGTCCGAGCCGTCCGAGCCCAAGGCGCAGCGGCCGGCTCGCCCGGAGCGTGCCGACAAAGAAAAGCCCGACCGCCCCGCTCGCCCCGAGCGTGCAGACAAGGAAAAGCCTGATCGCCCCGCAGTTCCGGAAACCGCCAAAGCCGAGGAAATCGCTCCCGCGCCTAAAACCGAGCCCGAGCGCAAGGCCGAGACCGAGGTCCGAGAGGCCACCCAAGCGGTCCAGCGCGAGATCGGCCAGCGCGCCACCAAAATCCGCGACCGCGAGGAAGCCAAAACTTTGATCGATGAAATCATCGGTGCCGAAAGCCGGATCTCCCGTGCGGAAATTGCGAGGGAAGAACGTGTCCGGCCCCGCTTGGAGGCCGCCGAACGCCGGCGTGGAGACAAACGGGCCCCGGAGGCTTCGCCCAAACAGCGGCAGGATGCCGTTCGCTATTTCCAACAACGGCTGCGCGGCGAGGCCGTCGATGCCCCGCCACCCGAACTCCTGCGCCTGTCAGATAGCCGCCGGAGCCGTCCGGAAGTCAGGCGCGAGGTCATTGAAAAACGCGTCGAGGTCCAGCGCCCGCGCTATCTCCGCGAGGGGCGGCGCTACGTGCACTTTGATTCCCGCGCCTCCATTCCCGCGATCCTTCTGGCCGCCCAAGCCATGAACTACGTGCAGTTTCAGAGCGCCCGCGAGGTGGCCCCGATGTTTTACCAAGACGTTTCCGCGCCTCAATCGGTGCCACTGCCACCAGCCAACTTTCGCAACGAGAGCGCCCTGGTCGTTTCCTATCCGGTCGATGAAAAGTCGATGATCACCAGCGACGACATTCTATTCCAGCAAGGCTCCACCCAGTTTGCCGACCCTTTTTCCTATGAAATCGTCGCCACCCTAGCGGATGCGATGAAGGACCTGCCCGCGAAGGAACGCTTCGTCGTCGAAGGCCACGCCTCGGCCGAAGGAAGTTACGAAAGCAACATGGCGCTCTCCCAGCAGCGCGCCGAGCGCATCGTCCGAGAAATGGTCCGCCGAGGCGTCTCGCCCCAGCGCCTGCTCCCGGTCGGCTACGGCGAAAGCGAGGCGCGTCATCCCGACAACTCCGCCGAAGCGCTGCGCAGCCAGGACCGCCGCGTCGTGGTCTTCCGCCTGCGTGACGAACCGCTGGCCTCCCGCTAACCGGACCTCATGTAGTCCAGGACTTCAGTCCGTCTTCAAACAAGGCCATGGGGATCCAGCCCGCGTCCGCGTCTTTAAATTGGACGAGGCTCCCCATTGCCTTTATTTGAAACGCATGAGCGAAAGTCCGCTTCCTCCCTCACGCCGGAATTCATGCCTCGTCAAAGCCGCGGTTCATCGGCTTTTTCCTTCACCTCACGGCCTCGGGGCCAGTTAGCGACGGTCGCAGACCGACGCTACATTCTGCGAATGCATCGCTTGTAGCGGCGCGTCTACGACCGCCGACGCCCATGACCTGCGCGAAGCTTCTTCCTCGG
>JBIPND010000052.1:0-10003 GCA_044374015.1 Luteolibacter sp.
TGATGCTGGAGTTTACGGTGTGCGGCCGTTTCGAGACGTTGCTCCGAGGTCATTTTCCGCCAGCGATACATGAAGTAGCATCTATCTGACTTGTGACCCAAGAGCAAGCTAAAGCTTGAACTCCGGACAGGTTTCCAGTCAGTCCGAACGACGGTCCGGAGTCCACGCTTTAGCGTGCTGCGGCGCTTTGAAGAGCAAGCTGAAGCTTGAACTCCGGACAGGTTTCCAGTCAGTCCGAACGGCTGTCCGGAGTCCACGCTTTAGCGTGCTGCGGCGCGTTGAAGAGCAAGCTAAAGCTTGAACTCCGGACAGGTTTCCGGTCAGTCCGAACGACGGTCCGGAGTCCACGCTTTAGCGTGCTGCGGCGCGTTGAAGAGCAAGCTAAAGCTTGAACTCCGGACAGGCTTCCGGTCAGTCCGAACGACGGTCCGGAGTCCACGCTTTAGCGTGCTGCGGCGCTTTGAAGAGCAAGCTAAAGCTTGAACTCCGGACAGGTTTCCGGTCAGTCCGAACGACGGTCCGGAGTTCACGCTTTAGCGTGCTGCGGCGCGTTGAAGAGCAAGCTGAAGCTTGAACTCCGGACAGGTTTCCGGTCAGTCCGAGCGATTGTCCGGAGTCCACGCTTTAGCGTGCCTCTTCATCCTTAATCCTCCCTCCCGACTCCGAAATTCTTTCCTTCCATCGTCGCTCCACTTCTTCCCGCCCAACGTCACCATCCGCGCTCATCGAAGAATTGCGGAATCATTCGCCCACCCTGCGGCGTGTACTCGATCCGCCCCGGCTTCCTCGCCCGGATGCATTCCTGAAACCGCAACGGATCAACCCTTATGAAACCTCTCCACCAAACGGCCACCGGATTGCTGGTGCTTTGCGCCTGCATGCTGGGATTGTCGGATCAAACCGTGGCTGCCCCGCGCGGCGGAAAGGCCCCGGTCCCGGATTTCACCCGCGGCGACAACACCGATGGCAGCCATGACTGGACGCTCGGTCCGACCGGCGCGCGCGGTTGGATGTATGCTTGGAAACACACCGCCGAAGCCCGCCAGATTCTGGTCACCGAAGTGGCCAAAGGCTCACCCGCCGACAGCGTGCTCCAGCCGGACGACGTGATTCTGGGAGCGGGCGGTAAACCTTTCGACGACGATGCCCGGGTCCAATTCTCCCGTGCGGTCATGGTCGCCGAGCAGGATGCGTCGAAAGGCGTCCTCAAAGTCATCCGCTGGCGCGCCGGGAAGACCGAAAACGTCGAGATCCGGCTTCCGGTGATGGGCACCTACAGCCGCACCGCACCCTACGATTGCGCAAAATCCGCGAAAATCTTCGACCTCGGCTGCAAGGCCATCGCCCGCGGCGGGCTGGCGCGGGTTTCCATTCCCAATAGCATCAACGCCATGGCCCTGCTCGCCAGCGGCAAGCAGGAATACCGGCCGATGCTCGCCAATTACGCCAAATTGGTTGTCGAGCTCCGCCTCGATTCCATGGCCACCTGGCATCATGGCTATGCGCTCGTATTTCTGGCGGAATACGCCATCGCTCGCGGCTCGCTTTCGCGAGCTCTGGAGTTTGGCCCCGGCGGATGATGTTAGGTGGGTGGTGTGGTCGCGGTGGTCTTTGCGCCACTTCGGCGGACGCGGGAAGGCGAGCGGCTGGTTCTCCGCGAGGGCGATCAGCGCGGCGACCCACAGCAGCGCGTAGGCGGCGACGGTGACCGCGGGCAGGTGCTGGTTGGAGGCCGCGGTGCGGACCTGGGCGTCGCCGGTGCCGATGAGGGTTTTTTTCCTCGCGGAAGTTGACCTCGATGCCCCAGCGCCAGAGGTAGCTTTGGAGGAATTCCTCGAGGCTCATGTCCGGGTCGGTGCAGAGAAGGTAGGCGGGATGGCGGTGGAGGAGTCTGGAGCCTTGGCTGAGGGCGGCAGCCGCCGGGTATCGATAGAAGTCGCGGGACGAGGCGTGCCGGGGGCGGAAATTCTGAAACCGGAGTTTCCCGATAAACCCTAGCCAAAAGTCATTGCTGAAACCCACTTCGCCGTGTGCCACCCGAATGCAGTCCGGAGTTCACGGTTTACCGTGTCCCCGGAGTGGAGCTGGAAAGGTGAGGGAAATATCAAAACCGAAGGACCGACCTCGTCCACTGATGAAAATGTTGAAATGCGTAACATGAGCCTGTTTGAGGCCAGGCGAACTCGGTGGAGAGGATGAAGGTTTGGATCAGCTTCTGGATGGCTTTGCGCCTGCCGAGCTTGGCGACGTAGGATTTCGAAAGCTCGAGATACTGATCGACTTCGGACGTTTCGGGAAGGCGTTCGTCCGGGAATCGCTGGCATCGGCGGTTTACGGAGTGGTGACCGTTCGCCTGTCACCCTTTCGATTTCATGCAAACCAATGGGACGCGGAATCATTGCAGCGCCTTCCACTCGTCTTCGGTGGCGGGACCTTTCTGGTTTGAGCGGAGAAAGCGCGGCAAAGGCGGCAAGACCGAGGACGCACATGCTGCGGGATGGGACGAATTTCAAGATCATGTTAGCGGGTGGTTTTTTGGAGTTTGGTGGTGAATGGCAGGTCGCGGGCGGTGAGCCAGACGGCGGGTTGCAGCTCGGCGCCGCCGCCTTTCATGCCTAGCAGGACGAGTTCCAGTTTTTCGCCGACCATCGATTCATCGAGTGGAAAATAATAGGTATAACCACTGTCGCGGCCGCGCACCGGATACTCCCAGGGAATCGCGGGATAGGACGGCGCGCGGTCCGGCGCGCCGACCAGCCGTTTGCCGGATCGCAGCGCGGCGTAGCATCCTTCCCGGCCGTGTTTGCCATCCACCGTCACGCAGAGATAGGAGGTGGGAGTGATTTCATCCACGGTCACGGTGGCCGACCATGCGGCGACGGCCGGCACGGCGGCCGGATGGGCGAACAGGTTGCTGGCACGCCACGCCTTGCGCTCTAACGATTTTCCATCCTTGAGCGCCTCGACTTCGGCAATCCGCTCCGGTGCCAACCGCATCCGGAAATAACGCCACTCGCCGGCGGGTGGATAGATATGCAGCTCGCCGCCGTGCTGGATGAGCTCCTCGGCCGCCGCCCACTCTAGCAAATCATTGCTGAACTCCGCGCCCGAGACCAGATTGCGCTGCAAGGTTTGATCGACGGCCTGGGTGTGCAACTTGAGCACATCAAACGACACGCCGGCGGCGAAGTCGATGCGCAGGCAGCCGTCGGCGATCCGCAAGTCCTTGCCGACACCGGTGACGCCAAAAACCGTCGCCGGATCGCCATCAAACAGATAGCGGTCCGATAGCGCGCGGCTGACCATCAGCGGCTGCTCGCGGAAAGCGCCACGCGATGAGTGACCGGCTCCCATGTTAGGTTGCGCAGGGTGATCAGCCGCGTCTTGCCGTCACCCCGGGAAACGGCGTGCGGACGGTAGGAATTTTCCGGTAGCACCATCCCGCGGGTGAGAATGTCGCGGTATCTGCGGTGCAGGTTGAAAATGCGGGCGAGCTGGGGGAACTCGTCGTCGCGCAAAAACCACGGGCTGCCATACAACTGCGGTGCCAGGATCATCGCCCGGTTGAAAGCCTGCAGGATCAGATCGTCCTGCCAGAAATCCAGACAGGACGCAAGGCACACCCCGTGGTCCTCGGCGAGCCGCTTGAGTTCCGGCGGCAAAACCCTGCGGGAACTGCCCTTTGAATTTCCGGGTATCCGGCGAGCCATAATAACTCGGCGCGTCGATCACCCCGGCGTCAAAAGCATAGATATCCAATTTCATCCCATACTCATCGTGCAACCACTGGAAAAACCCCAGATTCGCCTCGGAATGGGCGGCGGTCGCGCCCTCGTTGGTGTTGTTGATCCACCTCGCTCTCAGCGATGGTCGAAAAGGGTGGGCATTCCTTCGGCGAATCCCCGGACCAGCTCACAGTTCTCCTTGGACAGAAAACTGATGAGCGCCCGCCGCTTCATACCGTAACGAACTCTTCCGTGCAGCCGCCCTGTGCGCTTGCTCTTGCATCTTCACGGTTGAATTCCAAGGCTTCCTTCAAAACCTCTTTGAGTGATGCCAGTAAGGTTTCCTTGGTCCGCTCCTGAGCGTTCACGCCGGGAACTTCTTCGATCCATCCGATCCACCAGCGTCGTTTTGCTGGATCATCGCCGTGTAGGTAGAAGTCATGCCGTAAGGATGGCATTCATGGCCCCACAAGACAATCCCGAAGCCGCCGACAGGGCAGGTGGTTTGCTCATCTCAGCGCTTCTTCCGCGGGGTTTTCGCCGCTTTTTCCCCCGAGTGGTCGGACCACTCCGGGTGGGTTTTGGGTTGCGCGGTGTCGGCGACGGGCCGCTGCTCGCGGGTGGGGGCTTTGAGGTCGTCGCGGGTCATCCGGTGCCACTCGGCCGCCATTTCCGCGACGCGCTCGGGCTGCTTGCCTGCCAGATCGTGGAGTTCGGTGCGGTCCTCGGCCATCTGGTAAAGTTCCCAGGGTCCGCCGCGATAGGAAACCAGTTTCCAGTCGCCGTCGCGCAAGGCCCGGTCGGAATCGAACAGGAAATGGATCGGCGGGCGCTTGCCAAGATCCTTCCCGGCGAAAACCGGAGCCAGCGAAATGCCGGCCAGCGGGCTTGGCTCGCGGCCAGGGAAGCTTTGCGGAATCGCCGCGCCGGCAAGCTCGGCGATGGTCGGCAGCACGTCCACCAGATGCGCCGGCGTGGCGGTGATGGATCCGGGCGCGGTCTTCAGTCCAGCTGGCCAGTGGACGATGGCCGGAGTGGCGATGCCACCCTCGAACTGGTTCTGTTTGTAAAAGCGGAACGGCGTGTTGCGCGCCCACGCCCAGCCGGTGCTGTCGGTCCATCGGGATGCAGGATCGTATGGCTCGAGATTCATGCCGATGTTCTGGCGGTCATACGGACAGGCACCGTTGTCTGATAGAAAAAGGATCAGGGTGTTTTCCAGTTCACCGGCTTTTTCGAGATCGGCGACCAGCCGCGCGAGTTCCTGATCGACCCGGTCGATGAGCGCCGCATAGCCGGCCATGCGGCGGCTTTCCCAATCGCGGACTTTTTCAGTTAGGTTTTCCCATGCCGGAATGGACTCCGGCCGTGGCGAGGGTTCCGCGTCAGCGGGCAGCAGGCCGAGTTGCTGTTGTTTGGCGAAACGCTGCTGCCGGATGACGTCCCAGCCCGCGTCATAGCGGTTGCGGTATTTTTCGTAATCCTGCTTGAGCGGCTGGATCGGGGCGTGCGGCGCGTTGAAGGCGATGTAAAGCAACCACGGCTTTTCAGCCTCGCGGGACTCAGTTAGAAACTTCAGCGCGAAATCCACATTGGCGGTGGTGGTGTAGAACCCCTCGGACGGAACCTCCCACGGCTCGCCGTTCAAGCGGAAGGTTTTGTCACCTTTGTAATAGTGGGTCGAACCGGACATGTGGCCGAAAAACCGATCGAAGCCGAAATCGGTCGGCTCCTTCGACAAGTGCCACTTGCCGCTCATCGCCGTGAAATAACCGGCGGGCCGCAGGACTTCCGGCAGGGTGACGGCACGGGAAAGCGACTCGTCGCCGGCCTGACGGCACCAACGGCCGCTGAGCAGGGAAACCCGCGACGAGTGGCACTTCGCGGTGTTGTAGAATTGGGAAAACCGCAGGCCCTTCGATGCGAGCCGGTCAAGCGTGGGCGTCTCGATTTCCGCGCCGTAACAGCCGATGTCGGAAAAGCCGAGATCGTCAGTTAGAACGACCACCACGTTCGGCCGGCCGGCGGCGGCGAGGGACATGAAACTCGTTAGAAAACCAGCGAGAAGGGGGCGGATCATGACGTTATTTCGTTAGAATCCCGACCATCGAATCTCCCATGCCCTTGCCGATCAGATAGAGCGTCTCCCAGTTGCGCAGCCAGTGGAAATCCTGTTTCGACGGCGACTTCTCGCGGCTGCGCTGGAACCCGCGGGTTTCCACCCCGGCCACGTTGCCTTTGAACGCGGGGTATTTTTCCGGATCGGCGACGGCGAGCTGGGCTTCCATCAGTTTTTCGACCTTGGCTTTGTAGCTGCCGACGATGTCCCATCCGCCCATGCCGGTGTTGGCGACGACGAACGGCAGTTTTTCCACCCCGAGATCCTTGCGGAGGTCATGGATTAGATTCTCCAGATTTTTTTCGTAGGCATCCACCGCCTTCTGGTCGATGCGGTCGTTCCATCCCTGGTGCCAGCCGAAACCGACGATTTCATAGCTTTTGACATAGCTCTCCATGGTCCCGGGACTGCCCTTGACCTGGCCGAATCCGACCATGTTCGACTGACCGGCGAGGATGAAGATTTTCAGCTTGCCGTTGGCCGGCGCGGTCTGGGTCTCGGCGTTCGCAAAAACTGCTAGAGCCAGCAGGATCCAAGTGGTGAGTAGCCCGGATTTTTTCATAGGTTGACTTTGTATTGCGCGCGCAGGTCCTGATAGATATTCTTCATCTCCGCGAGGGTTTCAGCGTAGGCGGGATCGTCGTGCAGGCTTTTCATTTCCTGCGGGTCCTTTTCGAGATCGAACAACTGCCATTCGTCGGTTTTGGGAAGATAGAACAACTTGTAGCGGTCGGAGCGGACGCCGTCGTGCGCGGCGACGCGGTGGGTGGCCTCGCCGGAGTAGAAGTAATAGATCGCCTTGCGCCAGTCCGCCGGGGCGGCACCTGCGTTTTTGAAAACAGGCAGCAGGCTGCGGCCCTGGATGTCGGACGGGATTTCCACGCCGGCGGCTTCGAGAAAGGTGGGCGCGTAGTCGATGTTTTGGATCAGCGCCTTCGAGCGGACGCCGGGTTTCACCACGCCGGGCCAGCGGATCAGGAAGGGCATGGCGAGGGATTCCTCGAACATCCAGCGCTTGTCATACCAGCCGTGTTCGCCGAGGTAAAATCCCTGGTCCGACGAGTAGATGACGATGGTGTTTTTCGCGAGGCCGGATTCGTCGAGATAATCGAGCATCCGCCCGATGTTCTCATCCACGGCGCGGACGGTGCGCAGGTAGTTTTTGATGTAGCGCTGGTATTTCCAACGGGTCAGCGAGGTGTCGTCCATTTTGCCGGCGGCGAGCGCATCTAGCAGCAGTTGGTTTTCCGGTCCGTAAGCCTCGTCGAACGCGGCCTTTTGTGCGGGATTCATGCGTTTGTATTCACCGTTCCCCAGACCCTTCATGAAGCGCGGATCCGTGGGCTCGCCATGCAGCATCATGTCCCAGCCCCAGAAGAAATCCTTGGCGATCGACATCTGCTGTTTCTTGAGCGCCTCGCTGCGGTTCGCATAGTCATCAAAGAGGGTTTCCGGCTCGGGCAGGTCCATCCCGTCGAAGAGTTTGTAATGGCGCGGCGCGGGCATCCAACTGCGGTGCGGCGCCTTCTGCTGGCTCATCAGCACGAACGGCTTGTCCTTGTGCTTGCGGTTCTTGAGCCATTCGAGCGACTTGTCGGCGATGATGTCGGAAACGTAGCCATCGATCCGCTTGGTCGAGCCGTCCATCTGGATGAAGTCGGGATTCACGTAACTGCCCTGGCCGGGGAGGACTTCCCAGTGGTCGAAGCCGGTGGGCTCTGAAACGAGGTGCCACTTGCCAATGACGGCGGTTTCATAGCCGGCCTGCTGCAGGTATTTCGGAAAAGTCGGCTGCGCGCCGTTGAACTTCGAGCTGTTGTTGTCGATAAAGCCGTTGATGTGCGAATGCTTGCCGGTGAGGATGCAGGCGCGGGATGGGCCGCAGATCGAGTTCGCGCAATACGAGCGCTCGAAAACCGCGCCCTGCGTGGCGAGGCGGTCGATGTTAGGCGTGGGGGCGATTTCCTTGAACCGGCCGCCATAGGCGGAAATCGCCTGAAGCGCGTGATCGTCGGTGAAGATGAAAAGAATGTTAGGCCGCTCCGCCGCCGGACAAACAAGCAGGGTGAGCAAAAGGAGTGAAAGCGTGCGCATGATGGTTTTAGGATGAAAGAATACGGTGAACGACGGCAGGATCAATCAGGAGATTTCGTGCGGCGGAACACCGCAACCTCGCCCCCGACGGCGGCAAACCGTCGAAACAGAGACGCCACCCACCCCCGAAAAACCCAAAATCCGGGAGTGGGAGGCGCTCTTCATGGGGCGTGTGGGTTTGCCGCTCCTCCAAGCGGCATTTTGCAATCCACATGCGCCAACCAGAACAGGACCCGGGTTGGGCAGCAATTTATTTCAACAATCGAAATGCGGCAATTTCACGTATGATCCCGTCACCCACATCGTTCTCCTTGTGAATCGAATATCAGCATGCCATACGAGTGGCCTCCCCAGCATTCAGTTTCACCATGAACCGCCGCCACTTCATCACCAACACCGCCGCCATCGGCGCAAGCTCCGCCGTTGGAATCCACACCGCGACCGCCGCAGCTCCCCGCCAGGGCTCGTTCGTCAAACCGGACGCCGTCATTTTGTTCCAAGGCGATTCCATCACCGACGCCGGCCGCAGCCGCGAGGAAGCCGGATAACCTAACAGCCAACCGGCACTCGGCAAGGGCTATGCCTGGCTCGCCGCCTCACAACTACTAACCGACCGGCCTGCCGACAACCTCAAGATCTACAACCGCGGCATCAGCGGCCACAAGGTTCCACAGTTGGCCGCCCGCTGGCAGACCGACTGCCTCGACCTCAAGCCCGACGTGCTCAGCATCCTGATCGGCGTGAATGACATCTGGCACAAGCTCGGTGGAAAATACGAAGGCACGCCCGCGACCTATGAACGGGACTATCTCGCACTGGTGGAAAGCACGCTCAAGGCGCTGCCAGACGTGAAAATCGTCATTTGCGAGCCGTTCGTGCTGCGTTGCGGAGCGGTGAAGGACAACTGGTTTCCGGAATTCGACGCCTACCGCGCGGCCGCGAAAAAGGTAGCGGAAACTTTCCACGCCACCTTCGTCCCGTTCCAAACCATGTTCGACGAAGCCGCAAAACTCGCCCCGCCGAATCACTGGGCCGGCGACGGCGTGCACCCCTCCGCCAACGGAGCCTCGCTGATGGCGCACCACTGGCTAAAGGCGGTTGGTTGACTCGCTTCAGATCGTCTTAGCGGTTGGTGGATCGCCGGAAATGTGATACCCTGATGATCCACGCGGTTCAACGTAAGCGGGGTCCGAAGCAGCGCCTGAAGATTCTGGCGGTGCTTCGGACCCCGCTTACAAAACAACGCCACGAGATGAGGATTTCCGGCCACCGGAACTGTTCCAAATATCCCTTAAGTAAGTGCCATTCTACTCTGACCCCATTCACTTGTCCAAACTAATTCGGTAGTTTATTGTTTTGCGCCGCCTTACCTGATCGCACACAACGAATAACTATGGTTCTTCCTGAAAACTTCTGGTTGCCACATGGCAAGCTCACTTCAGTGATCATTAATTCGACAAAATCGATTTCGTCAATGTTCACGTCCTTTGGGGGGGTATACTCTAATTGCATCATCTGGTGTCCCAAAAGGAGGTTTTCTCTTTTTTATTTTGTAAGCGACAAGAAGGTAATTTTGCGGTCATCTAAGAAAGGGGCAAATAATCCACATTGCCTGTGCGAAGCTTAAGGTTACGGATTATGATGCTCATGAGGGAGAAAATAATGTCAACGGAATACCTGGTATTGGTATCGGGGGGGCTTCTCGAATTGAAGGCAGAGTTTGAGAATTCTAATTCATCCGATGATTGTTGTTGTGAGACTCTTCGATGGGAGCAAACTGGCCCGAGAAATCCCACGGAACACAACGAAAAAGAACAGCATCCCAACCTCCAAATCCCTCTTCCCTTCCGTGTATTCCAAGTATTCCGTGGTCAAAAATTCTTCTCCACCCTCTTCCAGATTCGTCCGATTCGTCAGATTCGTGGTTCCCAAACTCTTCCTTCGCTAATCCATGCCCACCCCTCAATTCAGCATCGGCATCGACCTCGGCACCACCAACTGCGCGCTCTCCTACCTCCCGCTCGCCCCCCCGGACGCCCTCACCCAAGTCTTCCCGATCCCGCAA
>JBIPND010000053.1:0-9991 GCA_044374015.1 Luteolibacter sp.
TTGCTGCGAGGTGCCGGTGCTGATGATCATGTGGAACACCTCGTGGGTCGCCGGATCGTAGCGGGTGACGCCGTATTGGCCGTTGCCTTTCACGTAGCCGGTGAACAGCGAACCCTGATGGAAAATCGCGCGTTCGTCATTGAACCAGGTCCACGCGCCGTCCGGGGCGAGGCGCATGGCATTGCCCGGCAACCGCGGCACCGAATCGCGGTCCAGCGGGTCCGACCCGGCGTCCACTTCCAGCTGGTCGCTGAAAGAATCCCCATCGGTATCCGCCCGGTAGGGATCGGTGCCGCGGGTGGCTTCCTCACCGTTAGTCAGGCCGTCGCCATCCTCGTCCAACGCGGGGTCCAACGGCAAGGCCGGCTTGTAGCCGACGCCGTCATACCAGGTGCGCGGAACCGGGCCGCCGCCGGTGAAGTCATCGACATAAACCCGGATCACGCCGTTGGCATCGCTGGTCGCGGTGCCGAGACTGGCCTGCATCAGGGTGCGGTTGCTCTCGGTGAAAAGCGGATTGGCGGTGAACGCGGTGGCCGACGCAGGCGTGCCCACCGTGGCGGTGCCCGACGCATTGTCGTTGCCGGCGAAGTGGGTGAGCGGGGAGCTCGGCAGGAAGTCGTCGGTAAGGGAACCCGGCGTGCCGTTTTCCTGGATGTCGGAGGTGTTGGTGGACGCTTTGAGCCTCCAGTTCGTGCCGTCGGTCCAGAAATAGGCGTAGAGCACGTAGGCGGTTGCCGGCGTCAGCCCGTCGATGCGGGTGACCAGCAGCGGGGCGTTTTCCGCGGCCTCGAAATTCGATTCGAAAGTGCTGCCGGCGGTCCCGAAGTTCCGTTGTTCCCAGTTGTTGTCGGCACCGGTGACACCGTCCGGGGCGGGGGTGAATGGACTCTCGTCCCAACGCGAGGTGTTGGCGAGGTTGGCGTCCACGTAGTTCACCAGGTTCGGCGGCACGGCGGCTTCGTAGCCGACGCCATCATACCAGGTCCGGCGGTTGACGGTGGTGGCGGCCGGCAGATCGTCGATGAAAACCCGGATGGTTCCCTCCGCATCCGCGGTGCGCATGCCGATGGAAGCGGCGAGCAGATTGCGGCTGGATTCGGTGAAAATGCCGGGGGCCACGGTGTGGGTCAGGCCGCTGGCAAGCACCGCGCCGGTGGTGCCGCCGAGATCGGTCACCGCATCGGCGGCGGAGTAAATCGTGTTGGCTCCGGGGTTCGCGCTGAAGCCTGCGCGGATGCACCAATCCTCGGTGCTGCTGCCGGGATCCCAGAAATAAACATAAATCTGGTAATCCCCGCCGGGAATTAGTCCGGAAACGGTCGTCCGGAGTTCAGGCGCGTTTTCCGCGGCGTTTTCCCCGCCCGCCTCGTAGATGTTTCCGCCCGCGCCGAAAACCGTGCGCTGCTCCCACTGGTTGTCCGCGCCGGTGGTGCTGTTGAGGGGAGGTGCAAAAGTGCTGCCGTTGGCCAGCGCCGTATTGCCGCCCAGCCCCGAACTGGCATCCACGTAGGTGATCCCGCCGCGGGCCGTGGTCATGAGCGCGAGAGAGGCAGCAAAAAGGCGGAGATAGTTCGGAAGGCAGGTGTTCATCAGGTTGGGTTAGCAGGCGGACCTGGCACCTTGATGAACGAGATTCCAGGCCGAAACCCGACACCTCGCGGTTTGAAATTCCGCTAAAGATGGCCTCCGGCCAAATCCGGCCGCCTGTGTCCTCGAGGGATCCGGAGGCGAAGCCATTGCGGGTTTACAACACCTGGACCACCTTCTTCCACCCCCGTTTCGGATTTGAGCTGCCGATTCCCCCAGGGGTAAGCGCGCTCGGAGTGCCTGAGGAGGAGAATCAACCGCAATTTCGTTCTGCCGATCGGAATTTCGTAATGTCCGCGTGGGGTGGAATTGTCAGCGGCCCGCCGTCAAAGGTCATCGCGCTGCAATGGAGTCTGGCGCAACAGAAAGCGATTCCAACGCTTGGACAGGGAGCTTACAAATCAAACCGAGAATCGTTGGAATAGGGAAGCGCATCATAGTGGTCTAACATATCTTGTGCTTGCTAACAGCTTTTAACGGCGCTCTGTGAGCGTTACTAACTTCGGCTTGTCAATGGCGCGTCGCTCACAGAGCGCCGCTACAAGCGGATTCATTGGCTCGGAAACTCGGATGTTGGTAGGGAGTGTGGTGCCTCCATGAGCTCCGCCCACCCCTTCCAGTCGCACCCCGGGGGGATCGCGGTTTGACATGGGGCCGATGCTTGGTTCAGGTGCGGGTGATGACACACTGCCAAGGAATCCGAACCGTCGCCCTGCGGCTCGCGGGCGGCATCGTCTGCCTGCTCATGTTGAGCGCCCCGCGGGCGATGTCGGCGGAGGATGCCGACGGCGGGACGATTGAAATCGCCAAGGAGCATGCGAGGAAGGTGAAAGGTGATCTGCTGGAAACGTCCGCCGGTTTGGGGCGGTGGGTGGACGGCTTGGGCCGCGAGCAGCGGCCGGGATGGATGAACCGGCCGCAGTTTCTCGAAATCAACGGCGCGCGCTACACGGCAAGCGTGATGCTGCTGTTGCTGGTGGGGTTGTTCACGATTCTGGTGGTGAGGATCATGCGCAACAGTGCCGGCCGGATCCACGAGGTGGCGGAGAAATCCTGGCCCAAGCTGCTGCTGTCGGCTTCCCGCAAGCCGCTCGCGTTGGTGTTGTGGATTTACGGCGCGTATTTCTCACTGAGTATTCTTTTCGACGCGATGGACCCGGCGGTGGGGATCGCCGCCCTCGGGCCGCGACTGACCTCGCTGACTTATCTCGGCCTGACCGTCGCCTTTTTCTGGCTCATCTTCCGCTGCATCAAGGGTGCACAGAAGAAAATGCAGATCCGGGCGGACCGCAGCGCGGGCATTCTCGACAAGGTGCTGGTGCCGGTGATCGGCACGGCGCTGCGCCTGCTGGTGCCCGCCATCGGCCTGATCCTCCTCGCCGGCGCGGCGGATCTGCCGGAACCTTACGATTGGCTGGCGACGAAATTGGTCGCCATTTTCATCATTGGCAGCATCGGGTTTTTGATCATCCGTGCGACGAACGCGACGGAAAAAGCCATCCTCGCGGCGAACCGGCTGGACGTGCAGGACAATCTCCGCGCGAGGGAGATTTACACCCAGGTATCGGTGATCCGGCGCATCATCGTGGTCGGCGTGAGCGGGTTGGCGGTGGCCTGCATCCTGATGCTGTTCCAGCCGGTGCGGCAGTTGGGCACCAGCATCCTCGCCTCGGCGGGCATCGCCGGGATCGTGCTCGGGCTGGCGGCGCAGAAGACCTTGTCGAATTTCTTCGCCGGCATCCAGATCGCGATTTCCCAGCCGATCCGCATCGACGACGTGGTCATCGTGGAGGGCGAGTGGGGGCGGATCGAGGAAATCGCGCTGACCTACGTGACCGTCTGCATCTGGGACCTGAGGCGGCTGGTGTTGCCGATCAACTATTTCATCGAGAAGCCGTTCCAGAACTGGACCCGGACCTCCGCCAGGCTGCTCAACAGCGTTTTCCTCTACGCCGACTACACGCTGCCGGTCGAGGCGCTACGCCAGGAACTGCGGCGGCTGTTGGAGGCGAACCCGCGCTGGGACCGCGACGTGTGCGTGCTCCAGGTGACGGATTCCAAGCCGGAGTCGATCGAGATCCGCTGCCTGATGAGTTCCATCGATGCGCCGACCGGCTGGGACCTGAAATGCGAAATCCGTGAAGGACTGGTGAACTTCATCCAGACGCACCACCCGGAATCGCTGCCAAGGGTGCGCGCCGAGTTGCGGCGGGATGCCGGAAAAACCGAACCGATGGACGTGCCCGCCACGCCGAAGGGGACGCCGCTCGGGGAGGGCCCGTCCGCGCCGGGACTGATCAAGGGCGGCGAGGAGGCGGATTGATAGATCTGTCGGGGAACCCGGCGGTCGGTGGGAGCGGCGAGGAGTTTCTCATGAATTCCGCCGAAGCCGCCGTTGCTGAGGACGGCGACGCAGCGCATCACCCTTGAAAGGAAAATGAATTTACAGGAGGAAAGGGAGCGAACAGAGAATGAATGGCCGGCCTTTTCACAAATCCTCATGCGCGGCAGGGGATTTGGTGGATGGCGGCGAGGCGGTGAGTTAGGGATTTGGCACGGGTGGCTGGACTGGTCGTTCGTAGTCCCTGAGCCAGTCTTTGTCGGCTTCGCTGAGTGATTCCTTGCGGCTGCGGAGTTCGTCGGCATGGCGGGCGAGGGCCTCGGGTATTTCCGGATAGTGGCGGACGTTGTTCCACAATTCTTCCTGCCGGTAGCCGCCCATTTTGAGCGATTCGATCGCGCCATTGATCCATTCCTCCCGGAGCCACGCCGGTGCATCCGGTGGCAATTGGTCGAGCAGTTCGTTTGGAAACCACTGGGACGGTGCGGGTGGCAAGTAGTGGTGGCGCGGGAAATCCCGCCGCGTTTTCCCGGAGGCGAAGGCGATGGCTCCAGAGTAATCACGGTCATCGATCATCGTTTCCAAGTGGTATTTGTTAGCAATTTTCGGCTGCAGAGGAATGGCGATTGCCGCCCAAATAATGAACATGAGTATGGTCGCCGGGAGCAGTGCCCCGGATGCGGTGGATGCCGGCCGGAAAAGCGGCTTTTGCGCGACTCCCTTGACGCAGAAGGTGGCGACGAACAGTGTGATGAACAGCCAGAAGGAGACGATGGTGGTGAAGTTCGCGGCCTTCACCAGGAGCTCGGTGTGTGGCGGGAGGCGGATGCCGCCCATGATCCCGACCAATGAAAGACCTTGGAAAAATGAGCCTAACATCGCTTCCAGCGCGGCGGGAGCGAGCACCAGCGGCAGCGCGCGCAGCCAGCTCACTTCCGTCAGCACCGACACGGCGCGGACGATGATGGCGACCCGCCAGAACGCCACGATTCCTAGAAACGCGATGTTCCATTGGGTGGCGGTCACGATGTCGGTCATCGATTCGACAGGGATGCCATAGATCCAGGCGCAGGGTGCTGTTAGCCAGGCCAGCACGAGGAAGGTTCCAAGCTGTTTCCAATACCGGCCGGCCTTGTGAAGTTTGAGGGGGCCGGAAATCCACAGGAAAATGAACCCGACCGAAACCAGCGACGCGGCGAACGGACCGATGAACCACTCGGGCTGGCGCAGCAGGTCGAGATGATCGTAGTTGCGCGCGACACCCGCTGATAGAACGAGGATGGCTCCGATGATCCATGCGTGGCGGGTGGCGGCGACTCGCTCGATCGCCCCGCGGTTGCCGAACAGATAGAGAAGCAGATCGGCGGGACGCATGCCGGCGCGGGTGGGGTTTTCAGGACTCATGAGCGGGGAGTGCGCACCGCTTGGCGGAGGTGGGCGCGGAAGTTGCGGTTTCGCTGGCCGACGAATTCGGGAGAGTAGAGTCGGCGTGTTAGATTGCGGAAACCGTTTCTGAGTTCATCGACACTCATGTCGGTGGGCCGGAAATTGATATCGAACAGGGTGCAGCGCTCAGTCGCCTGCGCGGAGAGCAACCGGCCTTCTTCGGCGAGACGGGTCCAGAGCGGCGTGCCGGGAAAAGGAGTTAGATAAGTGATCTGCACGTCATAGAGCCCGCTTTCCTCGACGAAGCGGAAGACGTGTTCGAAACTCTCCGGCCCGTCGCCATCCAGTCCGAGGATGAAACAGCCGTTGACCGTGATGCCGTGGCGCTGGATCGTTTCCACGGCCCGCAGATAGCGGTCGGTGCGGCGGGCTTTCCAGTTGGATTTCTTTTCGACCCCGTCGAGCGATTGAAACCGCGGGCTTTCGAAGCCGATCAGGATTTGCTGGCAGCCGGCATCGCGCATCATGCGCAGGAGGTCCTCGTCATCGGCGACGGAGACGTCGGTCTCGGTGAACCAGCGCAGGTTTTCCTTTTCCAATGCCTTCATCAACGAGCGGCCATGGCGTTTGTCGGCGAAGGTGTTGTCGTCCGCGAACTCGATGAAGGGTCGGGCAAACAACTCTTTCAGCCGTCTAACTTCCGCGACGATTTTTTCCACCGGCTTGGTCCGGAACGTCGGCGACAGGCGCATGGACGCGGCGCAAAACTCGCAGGCGTAAGGACAGCCGCGCTGGGTTTGCACGGTGAAGCGCGGGTAGCGGCGCGGGTCTAGCAGCTCGAAGCGCGGCATCGGGGCGTGGCGGAAATCAAACGGCCCCCGCAAGCGGGCATCATAGACCGGCTGCAGTTTTCCGCGTTCCAAATCGCGGAGGACTTCCGGCCAAACGACCTCACCTTCGCCGATCACGACAGCATCGACATGGCGGGCCGCCTCTTCCGGCGCGAGCGTGGCGTGCAGTCCTCCCAGAATCACCGGGATGCCCTTGTCGCGAAACCGGGCGGCCATCGCGTAGGCTTCCTTCGAGGTCGCGCTGAGGGTGGAAAGCGCGATGGCATCGAAGCGGTCGGGGATTTCACTAATATCCCTGACTTCGAGATACTCCGCGCCGATGTGCGACGGCGACATGCCCGCCAGGGTCAGCAGGCCGAGCGAGGGCAGCGCTTCAATTTCCCTCGCCCGTCTGGCCACGGCCGGAAAGGACAAACCCAGCTCCAACAGCTCCGCATCCACCAGCCGCAAGCCGCTCATTGCGATGTAGCCGATGTTCATGGACGCGTCAGGGTGGGAAATGAGGCAAGCGCCGCTAACAATTTTTCATGAATCCCACCGAAGCCGCCGTTGCTGAGGACGGCGATGATGTCGCCGGGGGCGGCGGTTTCCTTGACCTTGGCGATGATGGTTTCGAGGTCGGGCAGATAGAAACCGTGGCCGCCGAGGCGGGCGATGTCGGCGGAGAGTTGGTCGGGGTTGAGGCGGTCGTTTTCCGGGATTTTGTGGAGGTCCGGGATGGCGGCGACGATGGCGAAATCGGCGGCGGCGAGCGCCTCGGCGAGCTCGGTTTGGAAAACGGCGCGGCGGGTGGTGTTGGAGCGCGGCTCGAACAGGATCCAGATCCGCGAATCCGGGTGGCGCTGGCGCAGGCTCTGCACGGCGAGGCGGATGGCGGTGGGGTGATGGGCGAAGTCGTCGATGACCTTGATGCCGTTGACCTCGCCGCGGAGTTCCTGGCGGCGGGCGACGCCGTCGAAGGATTCGAGGCCGGCGCGGATTTCGTCGGCGCTGAGGCCGGCGAAGGTGGCGGCGGCGATGGCCATGGCGGCGTTGCGGACGTTGAACTCGCCGGTCATGCGGGTGGAGTAGGGAATGCCGCCGAGGGTGAAGGAGCTGCGGTCCGGCTGATAGCTAACATTTTCTATCCGGAGCGAGCAGTTCTCGCCGAAGCCGACGGTGGTGACGGGACAGGGCGCGCCTTGGGCGACGTCGAGGCAGTTTTGTTCGTCGCCATTGATGTAGGCCATGCCGCCGCGGGGGACGATGTTGAGCAGGCGGCGGAAGGTGAGTTTGATTTCGTCGAGGTGGTTGTAGATGTCGGCGTGGTCGAACTCGACATTGTTGACGACGACGCATTCCGGGAGGTAGTGGAGGAATTTCGAGCGCTTGTCGAAGAAGGCGGTGTCGTATTCGTCGCCCTCGAGCACGTTGAATTCGGAGTCGGAGAAATGCGCGCCCTGGCCGAGGTTTTTCGGCAGGCCGCCGATCATGTAGCCGGGATCGCGGCCGGCGTTGACGAAGATCCACGCGAGCATGGACGAGGTGGTGGTCTTGCCGTGGGTGCCGGAGACGACGAAGTTGCGTTTGCCGCGGAGGAAGAATTCCTTCATCACCTCGGGCAGGGAATGATAGAGCAGCTTGCGGTCGAGCGCGGCCTCGGCCTCGGGATTGCCGCGCGAAATGGCGTTGCCGATGATCACGACGTCGGTGGCGGCGGGGATGTTTTCCCCGGCGTAGCCTTCGGTGAGGGTGATGCCTTGGCCGCGGAGGAAATCGGACATCGGCGGGTAAACGTTGGCGTCGGAGCCGGTGACGGTGAAGCCGCGTTGTTTCATGGCGGCGGCGACGGCTCCCATGGCGGTGCCACAAATGCCGGTGAAATGAAAATGGTTTTTGTCTGACATCGAAGGGCGCGAAGCTAGGCGGCGGGATCGGGGCTGCCAACCAAGAATTTGGAAGGCGTGAAGATCCTGCGGGCCGCATGCGGTCACGGAGAGATCCGATCGTGCGCTTCCGGCTCGATTTCGGGCACCTTGGCGAGAATGGCGTCGATATTGACCGCCTTGCCGCGTTCGGCCCGTTCGTTCAAGTAACGTTCCGCGTCGATGGCGGAGAGTTTTTCGGCCAGCGCGCTGCTGACGAGTTGGTTGACCGAGATTCCCTCGTCTTGCGCCAAGCGCTTGGCGTGTTGGTGGATGGAATTGGGAAGACGGATGCTGAGAGTGCTCATAATGATGGTGGTGAAATGATCGTGAGTAATTGGAGTGGCGATAAGATGCTGACCCCGAGAGAGGATGTAGTGCCGGGATTTGAGTCCGTAGAACCCATAAACGGCAAGGTTTCCGGGGTCATGGGGAATGCGGCACGGGTCCTGCGACAATGGGCGGGCTGGCCTCAGGCCCACTCGAGAGTGCCCACGGCTACGGTGAGAACCATCCGAAGTTCCCTAACGGCTCCGAGGAGCAGATGGTGCTCGACCGCCGGGTGCTCGTGGTCCGGGTCAAATAATTCCCCCACCAATCCCCCCCAAAACCCAACCCCTATCAAGGCAGGCGTTCCGCGAGGGACGGCTGTCCTTGTATTTGGAGCGAAGGCTAATCCTTGGCGGATTTCGGATCGAGCGCGTCGCGCAGGCCGTCGCCGAGGAAGTTGAGGGCGAAGAGGGTGCTGGCGAAGAAGATCGAGGGGAAAAACAACAGCAGCCAGTTGATTTCCATCCGGTCGGCGCCTTCCTTGATCAGGATGCCCCACGAGCTGTTAGGCGGTTTGACGCCGAGGCCGAGGAAGGACAGCACGCTTTCCAACAGCATGATGCCCGGGACGGCGAGGGTGGTGTAAATGATGATGGGGCCGATGACGTTGGGCAGGATGTGGCGGAACAGGATGCGGGTGCGGCCGAGGCCGAGCGAGACGGCGGCTTCGACGAATTCCTGCTTTTTCACCGACATCACCTGGGCTCGGACGATGCGGGCGATGGTCAGCCAGCCGATCGCGCCGATGGCGATGAACAGCGGGATGAGGGTGGTGATGGGGGCCACGCGGTCGCGCTCGAAGCCGGTGGTTTTGATGACCCATTCGGTGAACTCGGATGCGGGCTTGTCCACCACGAGGGCGAAGAGGATGACCAGCACCAGGAAGGGCAGCGCGAACAGGATATCGACGAAGCGCATCAGCAAATCGTCGGTTTTGCCACCGGCGTATCCGGCGATGGCGCCGTAGATCACGCCGATGAAGACGGCCACGGCGGTGGCGACCAGCCCGACTAACAGCGAGACCTGGCCACCGTAAAGCACGCGTGAAAAGAGGTCGCGGCCGAGCTGGTCGGTGCCGAACCAATGGACGGCGGACGGCGCGGCGGAGGCGTTGGCGAGGTTGATCATCGTCGGGCTTTTCACAAACGGTAGCAGCGGACCGATGAAACAAGCGAGCAGGATGACGATGAGCACGCCGAGGCTGACGATCGCGGCGCGGTTGTGCGCGAGGCGGTGCCAGGCGTCTTTCCAGAGTGAGGTGCCTTTTTCCATGGGAAGAGAGTTGATAGTGGATGGTTGATTGTTGATAGAAAGAGAAGAGGGCGATGGATTCTTTCCATCAACCATCAACTCTCAACCATCAACTCTTCCTCAATCTGGGATTGAGGGCGATTTGGGCGAGGTCGGCTAGCAGGTTCGCGCCGACGATGAGGAAGCCGTAGAAGAGGACGAGTCCCTGGATGAGGAAGAACTCGCGGTCGGTGGCGGCGTTGACGAAGTGCTGGCCCATGCCGGGGATTTGGAAAATCGTCTCGATGACGAAGGAGCCGGAGATCATCCCGGCGAAGGCGGGGCCGATGAAGGCGACG